>NZ_JACHVA010000108.1 GCF_014230055.1 Puniceicoccus vermicola
CGTTCTGCAGAAAAATGAAAACAATCGTCATTCTACTTATCCTCAGTCCCCTGCTATGGGCCGCAGAATTGGATGACGCAGATTTCAGTCGATTCATACTTATCAACGATGGAACGGGAGCAAACGAAGATGAACCGCAGGAAGGACAGAAAGGAATTGTTGAGTCTGATCTTCTTGCCGAATTCGGCTTCAAGAGACTCACCGAATCGGAAAAAGAGGAAGCACAGAGACTAGCAAGCGAGTATTGGTTTCAGACTTACGGTTTACTCGCGGAGGAAAGGCTTATCCCTGATTTCAGCTTCCAACTTGAAGAAGAAATTGATGGATTGGGAAGTCCGGAATCAAAGATTTGGCAAGTTCAAGTTCAGCACATGACAGGCGGAATCAATGCTCTTATTTGGATCAACGCTGAGACTAAAGAAACAAGAGCTTGGGGAATTGAAAGAGAACTAAAAGAAATTGAGCAGAACTAGTCAGCCCATACAACTCCAGCCAGCGCTCCGCGCTGACTTCCGCGTATGGCTTTCACGTTCGGCAAAATAAATGAAGCTTCTCACCTATGGAATCATTTCTGCACCCATACTTGCAGTGGGTCTGTATCTATTCCTATCCCCAAAATCTCACAGTTCAATTTCCACCGAGGATGTCGACTCCTCATTCACAGTATCGTCCGAAGCACCTCTCGCACTTTGGAGTTCAGGGTCCGCATATGCCCTTGTAACCGGCGAAGTAAACGGGACTGGATTAGTAAGAGTCGTCGGAAACCATGGCCGAGACTTGAAGGAATTCACAGTAGGCCCGGGCATCGTAGAGCTGGCATATGGCGGAGGGGAGATGTGGATCGAAGATTTCCACTTAAGTTACCAACCTCTCTCAGCATCCCAGGGGCATCTGACAGCTTCAGTTTACTGCGGAACTAAAATGTCGGAGACTGATTGGAAAAGGTACCATGAAATATTACGAAAAAAATAAGCCGAACCAGTCAGCCCATACAACTCCAGCCAGCGCTCCGCGCTGACTTCCGCGTATGGCTTTCACGTTCAGGAGATAGAATTTTGAAAAAAGCGAGAGAGTCCAAATTGAAAACCCTGCTGGGATGGGGATTTATCGTTTTTATTCTGCTCTATTTTGTGCTCACGTGAATAAATGGAAGGCAACTGGAGATTTTGACCTGAATCCAATTTTTGGATGGAATGGCGTCGGTTACTGGGGGTTCTTTCTGCTTGTGCTCCTCGGAACTGCGTTAAGTTTTTGCTATTCGAAATGGAGAAAAAGAAGAAAACAAGATTCCCTGAACCAATCTGCATAGGCAACCCGTCGTTACCGCCCGTGAAATCGTCAACCAATAGAACGCTGGACCTCTCAGGCCGGGACGCCTAGCCTCGACG
>NZ_JACHVA010000109.1 GCF_014230055.1 Puniceicoccus vermicola
ACGAAAAAGGATCGTCGTCGCCCTCCGGGCGAAGCGGGGCCGACAGGCCCCCTTTGCGGCGGCCACGCATCCCGGCCACGCTCGCTATGCCTTTTCTTCCGCCCACGCCTATTCTCCTTCGCTATCGCTACGGCGTGACATGCGTTACGACGCCTTGCGGTTTTCGCCCTCTTGTGCGTTTTGGGGCGGGCTGGTGGTAATTCAGCCCGGAAGGCCCTTTCCCGTTGGGCTGGGAGCCGTTTCGCCCTATGCTCGAACCCTGCTCGTTGGATGCTCGTTGGGGGCTCGAACCATTTCTTTCTATACTCGAACCTCCGCTTTCAATGCTCGAAGTTTTCGTCGTAGTCATGTCCAACAAGCCGCACATTTGCGGCCGTCCGTCGTCCTCGCCGTTGAACAGCAGTTCGTAAACGAAGCTCTGGCCGCGTCCGCCGTAGTGCGGGAGGATGTATTCCATGTCCTGGAGCTTCGTCAGGTGCGTGCGGACCTGGAACTCCGTCCAGCCGGTAAACCGGCGCACGTCCCGGCGGCTAAACAGACACACATCAGGGGTCAACTCCTCCTCCCGGCAACGCCCATCGAGCATTTCACGAAGGAGGATCAGCAAGCGCCGGGTCTGCGGCGGCAGCTCGTCCAGCGAGCGGCCCAACACTTCGTGCGCGATCCGGTTAGCCGCCTCGATGTCGGAGGTCTCCACTTCGATGTATTGGAGTCCGTCGCGCTCCTTCAGCGGCCTTTGATGCTGGTGCAGCAATGCGATGGTCCGGATCAGGGTTAAGTATTTCACGTGGTCGCGCCGCGTGCGCGTGCGGTCGGAGAGGAAGGTCAGCTTTTTTGCAAACGGGTTGACCACCGGAAGCGGCTTAAGCAGCCGCTGGGCGTTGCGGTGAACCGCAAGGATGCGCTCCCGCTCCACCTTGCGCTTCAAGCCTTCGAAGGTTTCGGCTTCGCGCTGCAGGTCGTGGATGGCCTTCGTCTGCTCCCTGGATTCGTCGACTGTGAGAACGAGGCAGCGGTTCAATAGCTCTTCGTCGATGTCCACCGCCGTGGTCGTCAGGAAGATCATCACCGGGCCTTCGACGTGGTATTCTTCCGTCTTCATGCGGCCCTGATCGTCCTTGCCCGTGCTCGCGATGGTCAGTTCCCCCTCGCTCTGCAGGAGCTTGAGGGCGTAGGAGGCCTTCTCCGCGCCCTCCTCCTCGACGATGGCGAGGATCTTGTTCTTCAGGTTCGTCTCCCCGAGGTAGTAAAGGCTCTGGCCAGTCATCGCCGAGTATTTGACGCGCTCTTCCTCCGGGATGAAGGCGAGGATCGATTCCATCAGGGTCGACTTCCCCGCCGCGCTCGTGCTCTGCACGATCACGGCCAACGGACGGTCCAGCTTGCGCGAGACGCAGGCCAAGTACCCGGTCAGCTTGTTCGTGGACTCCCCCACGATCCCGCACGATTCAAAATCGGACAGGATCCGCTCCAGCAGGTCCGGGCATTTGAGGAGTTCGAGAGCTTCCGCTTGCTCCTCTTCGCTCATTTCCGGATGGGAGGGCTGCGACTCCGTCGCCGCCCGGATGCGCTCCTCCTGCACCTGCTCGAGAGCGAGCAGCAGCTTGCCGAGGTCGCGCTTGATCAGGTCCGGTTCGAGGGTCGTCTCGCTCGCTGCCGCCCGGACAAAGGCTTCCCGGTCCTTCGAGCGGTAGAAGTCCAGGGTGTCCAAGTGAAAAAGTTCCCCGTGAACGAGGCGCAAGTTCACCTTAAGCACTTCGAGTGAGCCGTTCTTTTGAAGGCCCCGCACACGATACGCACGAGGCCCAAGTTCGAGAACGTAGTCCTCCCCGACAGCCTTCAAGCACGGGGAATCCGAAGCCTTTTTTTCTTTAGTGGCATCATTCTGCCCCTCAGCCTCGGCAGCTAACTTAGTCCCGACGGGAGTCGGGATTTCGTCACCCGCCAAGGCGGGTTCCTCAGCAGCTAACTTAGCAGCTAAAAGAATAGAAGAAGAAGGCACGCGCGTAGTCTGATCTTTGATACCGGAAGATTTCCGGCCACGGCCCAACCACTCGGCTCCGGAGAGAACCGTCTTCAGGGAGATTTCGGCCGGTTTTACTTTGGTGGCGTATTCGTTCGCGTCGTGACCAGCGGGGAACTTCACCCCGAAGCATTCGATCCCGATGGATTGGAGCCGGGGAGCGTCCCGCTCCGCGGCGCGGTCCCCGGCCTTGTCCCGGTCGTAGGCCAGATAAATCCTTTGCGTCTTGTGTTGCCGGAAGGCTTCGAGATGTTCGTCCGTAAAGCCTTCGGTTCCCCAGATGCAAGTCGCGTTGCAGAAGCCGTTCGCCCAAAAGGTCAGCGCGTCGATCACCGATTCGGTCAAGATGATCTCGGGAGATTTCAGGCAGTCCGGGTTCCAGATCCCCGCATGAGGACCGGGCAAGTAAAGGTGGTAGATCCCACTCTTTTGACTGCCGACTTTGCGCCCGTAGATCTCACGGACATTTCCATCGGGGTCGATCACGGGGAAGACCAGCGATCCGTTAAAATGCTCGTGACCGCTCTCGCGGTAAATCCCCAGCCGCTGCAAGCGGGTGCGGATTTCCGCTCCGTCCTTGCGGTTCTTGTGCGGCAAGGTCAGCCCGAGCGTCCGGTCGGCGTAGCCGATCCGGAAGGTTGCCAGGGCTTCTTCCTCCCAGAGGCCGCGCTTCTTCAAGTAGTCCACCGCAGCCTTATTCTCCTTTAGCCGCCCCGCGTAGTAAGCGAGCACCTGCCCGAAGAGCGTCTGGTCGTCCGCGTCGAACTCGATCGGAGGCGGAAGCTTCGGAACGGTGGACTTCCTCACCGGACCCGCGCTCCGGTAGAGCGAGGGGTTCTTCGTCCGCAAAAGCTCCACCGCCTCCCGGAAGGAGACCCCGTCGTATTTCATGACGAAGTCGATCACGCTCCCGCCCTGCCCGCTGCTCATGCAGTGCCACAGGTTCTTGCCCGGGGTCACGATGAAGCTCGGCGTCTTCTCCTCCGTGAACGGCGAGAGGCCCGCAAGGTCCTTCGAGCCATGCTTCTTCAGCTCGATTCCCTTGGACCGGACCAAGGCCGCGAGGTCCACGGAGGATTTCAGGGAGTCCAGTTCGGTCTCGGGGATCCTACCCATCTTCCCGCCTCCACTCTTTCAAGGTTTCCACCGGTGGATAATGGCTCTCCAGCCAGTCCGTCACCCGACTCGCCTCCCAACTGCCCGGACGATTCCAAGCCTCGGCCAGATCGTGGGCCAACTCTCCGAGCGTCTCTTCGAGCTTTTGCAAGCAACGCTCCCGCGCCAACGCCCGGGCAGGCTCCAGATTCAGGGGGTGGATTTCTACCACCAGTTTCACCGGAGAGGGCTTCCGTCCGGTCGTTTCAGCTTGCCCTTCCGGGCCGTTTTCTTCTTTCATGTCTTTGTATTCATTTACTGATTGAAGGTCAGCGGCTTATGTTTTCCCGACTCAGCTGCTGGCCTTTTTTCGTATTTGGCAGTCAAGGCAAAACTATCAAAAATTTAAGCATTCTTAACTTGCATAATTTTTTGATAGTTCACATTGGCATAGACATGCAAGCGATTTCCGTGAAAAAGACCATTTTGACGAATCGTCCGTATAATCGGCCCATGGCAAGCGGACGAACCACCACCAAGGAAGCCCCTTTCTTCGGTCAACGACTCTCCCATTTTCGCAAGCAACGCGGCATGACCCAGCAGGAACTCGCCGATGCGCTGGAGATTTCCAGGAGCCTCGTGCACCACTACGAACGCAGTTGCCCGAACCCAACCAGTGATTTCGTGCTCAAGGTTTCAAAGGTTCTCGATGTTTCCCTCGACGAACTCTTCGATCTCAAACCCGAGAAGATCAAAAGCGGCCCACCGCCAAGAGTGAAAAAACTCACACAGCGGCTGGTCGGACTTCCGAAGGCTAAGCAGGGCGTCGTTCTCGAGATGCTCGAAAGCTACCTCGACAAGGCCTCCTGAGCACCAATGGAGCCGGACGATGACACGATTCGGCTCATCGCCGAATGCATGCGCGAGGACGGTGACCGGAAAAAAGAAGAAGCTTACCAAGCCATGCGCAAAGCATGGCTTGAACGTCGTGATGGGAACCCCAGCCTCCAACCCGGTTTCAAGGTCGATACCGATCTTCAGCCTCTTCGATGGCTCGAAGATGGCCGGGATCTGATCCAAAGTGCCAAAGGCACGATTTCGGTTCAGTTGTCCAGCGGCCTTTCCAGACCACCCTTGAACACCTATCTTCCCTATCCGGTTTTCCAGATGGGCGCGGAGATATTTCTCAAGGGCATGTGGCTTTGCCAGTTCGAAGAGTGCCGGAACCTCCGGGATCACGATTGGATGACTTCCGAGAAGCGGAAAGACTACCGAGAGAAACTAAAGGACATCGGACACGATCTAATCGGGCTAACCGCAAGGGTTCGGCAAATCGGACCGTTCGGCGAAAGCGTTCCGATTGGCGAGTTTCTCACGATTCTCGATGCCGTTGTTCGCGAGCACTACTTTCCATTATACGAAGCCGCACGCAAGGGCTCCAACTGGGCTTATGCCCGCTACCCAAAACGGTTCTACAACGACTCGCTGGAGATCGCTTCGGCAAACTCCTTGCTACGGTTTCCCGACCAAAGCCTTTTGCGTCGTGCTTTCGACGACGCATTTGACGAGATCGAACGCATTTGGAACATCCGCGCCAACTTGGCCGCCAGGAGCCGTTCCGAAAGATGATTTTCTCTTTAGCCGCTTTCCAGCGGGCCGGGGAGGCGGCCCAAGATTGGGTGCCAGGCGCGAAGCGCGGGGCATGGCTCCTTCCCCATCCTTCCGGCTTCGCCGGGTAATCCTCAAGCGTCGTAGATGGCCCGCTTGCCGGGCCGTGGGCGTCGCGTCCTGCGTCGGAGTGGCATTTCCCCGCGCGGCGAAGCAAAGCGAGCAACGCGCGGGGCAACCGCGCCACGGGTGGCGGGGGGAAGCTCCCAGAGCAAAGCGAAGCGTGCGATTTTGGGGGCGCGTGGCGGGGAGCGACTAAGGAAAGATTCCTCTTGTCGGAGATATTTCAATACGGAGGCAAGCCTCCCGGATTGCCGTTGCCGCCGGGCGCGGGGCCGTTCCAAACTTTGGAGCATCGGAATCCGATGCGGAGGGAAGCTTTTGGCAAAGCGACGAAGGAGCGCGCAGAGGCCGAAGGACTCGGAGGGAACATTCCCGCGACACCGGGGAGTTTCCGAACCAATACAACGTGAGCCCGCACCCGCCCCGGCTCCCCCACCCCGACCGCGCCGCCTATCCTGGCCGACCTGTCTCGGCGTAGTCCAAAAGGGGCGAAGACGGAAGACTCGCACAAGA
>NZ_JACHVA010000110.1 GCF_014230055.1 Puniceicoccus vermicola
AAAAAATTAACAACCTATATCGCACTGAGGTAGGAAGCCACCGAGGGCGTCCGGTTGGAAACCTTGACGCTACGCTCAATGGGATTTGGTGGATATTGTGCACGGGCTCGATTTGGAATCAGTTGCCTGAACGTTATGGAAAATGGAACAGTGTTTGGCGGTGTTTTCGCCGCTGGTGTGGTTCAGGCATGTGGGGATGGATTCTGCAGAATCTTACGGAACAGCACTCTGACTACGAAATCGCCTTGATGCTGGACGGCTCCCATATCAAGGCTCATCAGGACGCTTCCCGGAGTCCCTTAGATTCTGAACAACAAAAACTTGGAAAAACCAAAGGTGGCAGAAATACAAAACTCTCTGCTGTGGTAAATCTTGCCGGAAGAGCCGTTTCCCTTGTCTTGGTTCCCGGCAATGAACACGACAGTGTCAGTGCCATCGAAACCCTTCCCAAGAACTTGAAAGCCAAGTTCGTTCTCGCCGACAAGGCCTATGATGCCAACCGCATCAGAAGTCATATTGAATCGGCGGGAGGGTTCTGCGTCATCCCTCCTAAAGCGAATCGAAAAGAGACGATCTCTTACGACAAGGAAATCGGTAGGCTTCGAAGAATCGTCGAAAACTTCTTCTGCAGAATAAAATCATACAGAAGAGTCGCTACACGATACGAGCAACTCCCCCAAACCTTCCTCGGATTCGTAACTCTCTCTGCAATAGTAGATTGGATTAAATTTGAATTTGTCCACGCGGCCTAGCCCAGTTTCGGGCATGCCTGTCGCACGTAGAATCGCTCATGATGAACCTAGAGACATGGAAACACTTTAGTTCCCGGACGCAAAAACACGAAGCCGCGCAATCAATCAGTGATCGTGAATTCGATTCATTAAATCCTGGAGAGAGGTCGATGGTTGAGATGCTTCGTGAGAATTCCGGGCTCCGCCTAGAGCAGGAGCATATCGATTTTGAATATATAAAGGTAGTATTTCGTTCCTGCTTTAACTTAATTGGTATGACCCAAGGACATCGGTAACACTCTATAGTGGCATTCATGCCATGGAGAGAGACCGAATCGATGACCGAAAAAGAACGTTTTGTAACCCTTGCGGGGACCGGCCGTTTCACGATCACGGATCTGTGTCGTGATTTTGGAATCAGCCGGAAGACCGGGCATAAATACCTGGAACGGCACAGTCGCGAAGGACGGGCCGGGTTGAAGGACAGGAGCCGCTGTCCCGGGAGCAGTCCTTCTGTAACCGAGGAGGAAGTGGAGCGTTTAATTCTTTCTGCGATCCGCTGACGGTGTGCGACCGCTACAGCCGTTATGTGATCGGCTGCAAGTGTCAGCCCAATCAGCAGTTCAAGGGGACTTTGAGAAGCTGCAAAAAGCTGATGCGCTATCACGGGCTGCCGGAGGTCATCCGGGTGGACAACGGTTCTCCGTTTGCTTCCGGGTCTCTGGGCCGACTCTTGCGTCTGAGCGTGTGGTGGATCGAGCAGGGAATCCGTGTCGAGTTCACGACGCCGGGATCGCCGCAGGAGAACGGGTGGCACGAGCGCACTCACCTGGACTTGGAAGCCGAGGCGGTTCGGCCTCCGCCGGCGAACATGAGAGCCCAACAAAAGCGCTTCGACCGCTGGCGTCATGAGTATAATCATGATCGTCCTCACGAGGCTTTGGACATGCTTTTTCCCGGCGAAGTTTACCGCCCCAGTTCCCGGCGTCTCGGCGAAACGGACAAAATACGTTACCCCGAAGACTATACCGTGAGACAAGTCAGTGAGTCGGGACACTTCTTGATCGGGGGGAGGTCAACTTCTGTCTGGGCGAGATCTACTACGGATGCAGGGTAGGGCTACGGGAATGAGCGGTTGTTTTTGTCCAGAATTACGCTGAAAAGCGCAAATACTGGACGAAACTCAAATGAAGTCGAAAAAGGAGAAAGAGCCCATGAACGATTTTGGGGAAGCCCTGCGCCCGACGTTCCCAGCAATCCGGAACCTGTCAACCCGTATCCATCGTTCCCCGATAATCGATTCCTTGTTTAGTCGTCGCCCGCCACGCACCCGAAATGTTCAGTGCATTGAAAAGCTGGGTGAAAGGCGATTTGCTGGATGAATGAATGCGTTCAGTCCTTGTAGAAATTAGAGCGGAAGGCGGTGGGGGGCATTCCTGTAATTTCCCTGAAGCGCCGATTGAAGTTTGATAGGTTCGAAAATCCAACCGCGTAAGCGATTTCGGTAACGGATTTACGACTTCCAATTAGGATAGAGCAGGCGCGAGCGACTCGCAATTCGTTTAGGTGGCGGTGAAAGTGCCGTCCGCTTTTGTTTTTGAAGAACCGCGAGAATGCTTGGGGCGACATACCGATACCCTTGGCGATCTCAGCTTGGGTGAGGTTGGACTCCGTGAATCTAGTTTCTATTTTCCGGAGAACAGATTCTAGACGAGAATCAATATGCGCCGCTTTCTTCACTGAGAAATTCGGGGTGTTCAACCATTCATGAGAGGTGGTAATCGCGAGAGAATGGAGAAGGTCGAGCAACAACGCGATCGGAGCATCCATCTTGGTTCGATTCTCCATCCGTCGCAGTATTTCGTAGCAATTGTTGGCGGAGTATTTGGGGAAAATCGCTCCGCGCTCCGCCTGATCGAGGAGAAGACGTGTAGGGCGATTTTCAGGGAGAGCCCAAAAATTCTCCCCCCAGGCGAGCGGACGGAAATGGAGGACGGTCCATTTTGCGCCGCTTTTGTTGGAGGGATCCGAAGTGAAGGCATGAGGTAGATTTGATCCAGTCAGCACCAGATCGCCCGGTCCATAGGGGCGCATTGCTCGACCGGAATGAAGAAGGCCCCGACCTTTCTCGATCCAGACAACTTCGACTTCTGGATGAAAATGCCAATGGGAATCCACGCTTGGTTTGGAGAAGGTGGAAACTTTGACTCCAATCTGGCCTCCGGAAAGGGCTTCAAGCTGTGGTGGATCCGGTATCATATCAGATGGGTCATCTTAGGTTCTGTCTGGAAGAGTCATCGCGATTATTTCTCTCACGGAGAACGTTATGATTCATGATACACGTCTCTCGATGGATTTGTGTTAAAATAGTATTGAAACATTTGCAATAGGGTAGAAGAGAATCTGTTGACTTCGATCTATACTGAGGTCCGATGAATTCTTCCCCCCCCCTCCCAACGGTTCTCGCCGCTGTAGCGCATCCGGATGACATTGAGTTCTGCTTTGCAGGCACTCTTGCTCATTTGAAAGAGGTAGGTTGTTCCGTGCATATGTGGAATCTGGCGAATGGCTGTTGTGGGGATGCGGTTCGCGGCAGAGAGGAGACCGCCAATATTCGATGGAAAGAGTCCCGAGCGTCCGCCGCGGTATTGGGCGCATACGCGCACAAACCGGTTTTTGATGACCTCGCCGTTTTCTATGATCGCCGCTCGCTCTCCAT
>NZ_JACHVA010000111.1 GCF_014230055.1 Puniceicoccus vermicola
AAAAAATTAACAACCTATATCGCACTGAGGTAGGAAGCCACCGAGGGCGTCCGGTTGGAAACCTTGACGCTACGCTCAATGGGATTTGGTGGATATTGTGCACGGGCTCGATTTGGAATCAGTTGCCTGAACGTTATGGAAAATGGAACAGTGTTTGGCGGTGTTTTCGCCGCTGGTGTGGTTCAGGCATGTGGGGATGGATTCTGCAGAATCTTACGGAACAGCACTCTGACTACGAAATCGCCTTGATGCTGGACGGCTCCCATATCAAGGCTCATCAGGACGCTTCCCGGAGTCCCTTAGATTCTGAACAACAAAAACTTGGAAAAACCAAAGGTGGCAGAAATACAAAACTCTCTGCTGTGGTAAATCTTGCCGGAAGAGCCGTTTCCCTTGTCTTGGTTCCCGGCAATGAACACGACAGTGTCAGTGCCATCGAAACCCTTCCCAAGAACTTGAAAGCCAAGTTCGTTCTCGCCGACAAGGCCTATGATGCCAACCGCATCAGAAGTCATATTGAATCGGCGGGAGGGTTCTGCGTCATCCCTCCTAAAGCGAATCGAAAAGAGACGATCTCTTACGACAAGGAAATCGGTAGGCTTCGAAGAATCGTCGAAAACTTCTTCTGCAGAATAAAATCATACAGAAGAGTCGCTACACGATACGAGCAACTCCCCAAAACCTTCCTCGGATTCGTAACTCTCTCTGCAATAGTAGATTGGATTAAATTTGAATTTGTCCACGCGGCCTAGAAGCCCTGCAAATCTGGAAAGAGTCTAACCAGTTAGTGTAAGCCGAGATACAGTTAAACGGGGCGTATCGAAACATCGATACGCCCCGTTTGATTTACTGTTAAAGTATATTATCTACTTACAGTCAATTGACCCTGATTGAAAGTATCACTTTTATTGTGATCGGCTATAAGCCCCCCTATTTTAACCATTTCCTACAAGCCGAGCCAAGCTATGTCTGAGATTAAACGCCCCCTTTCGACACATTCTAAATCACGGAATACCGCTGGCTTTGCATTGGTCATCTCCCTGTCTTTGATGGCGTTCATCCTCCTTCTCTTGCTGACTCTGACAACTATGACCAAAGTGGAGCAACAAAGTAGTTCCACTTTATCCCGCACATTATCTGCCAAACAAAATGCCCTATTGGGCTTACATATTGCGCTCGGCGAACTGCAACAATCCGCTGGCGCCGACGCCGTCGCGACGGGGCCGATATCGGTTGATTCGACATTAAGCCCACACGCTGATAAGCGATACTGGACCGCTGTTTGGGCAAATGCAGGCTCCTATGATAGCAGCCGCAATCTGACCAGCTATTCACCATCTTTACAGAAAATCTTAGTATCAGGCGATGATCAGAGTCTCATCTCGGACATTGCCAACTCGGCCACTCCCGATTGGCCGATTCTAGTAGGGAGCGACACAGTGAATGATCCAAGCGATCGAGTCAGTGCCCCGCCAGTCACGATCGAGAGCAACACGAATGATCAGGGCGTCTACGCTTACTGGATAAGTGACGAAGCTTCAAAGGCACGCATTGATTTATACGACGACCTCGCAACTACGCGTCCGAACGATCCACGGCGCATGCTCGTCATGCCGAGGACGGGAACTCAGTTGATGCGTGAAGATACGAGCACGGACAGTCAAGTGATTGGGACCAGATTTCCATCTGATGAGCTGACGTTGAGCAAATTTCTATCGATTGACCAGATCGACCTGAGCCCGAGCCTGAAAGATAGCTTTCGCAAAGCACATTTCCACAACCTTAGTCTGCATAGTCGAGGTGTGCTCAGCGACCAGCGGCGAGGCGGACTTCGTCAGGATCTAACCTGGATGCTGAAGAACAATGCCTTGCCCACTGGCTACCTCTACCAGGAACCGGTAGCGCTGTTAAATCGGACCTCGGTGCCTGGTCCCGCATGGAGCTTGCTTCAGGATTTTTATGATGCGTCCACCGCCCTTGAAACAACTGGCGCACTTCAACCCACAACGATGATGAGGCAAATCGGCAACTCTGCCGGTCATCGTAATGCCATCAATCCGATTCTGACACAGCTGAAGCTCTATTTTAACTTCTCATTCAGTGATCCGGATCCGGGCACCGATGGCGGGAATTTACGAATGCATATGTTCCCCTTAGTCGTTCTCTACAACCCATACAATGCGCCTCTGGCAGCTGCGGACTATCAATTTAATTTTCAGCAACACAACTCATTGGCGTCGACTGAGCTTCTGGTAAATGTGGAGACATCCAGTGGCCCCATGTCCTTTGGCGGCTATAAATTCAAAGATGGTAATAATGCTCTCTTTGACCCGAAGCCTCACAACGGCAGCAATGACTTCAGCGGAATGATATTCTTCAATGCCAGAAATCTAAGCTTCGCACCGGGTGAGGTCAAAGTCCTGACACTGGCCGACAACGGTGAATATCTCGGAAACGTCAATACATCCTTAGTCAATGCGCTAGAACCGAGACAATATAACGGCAATGAACTCGTCGAAGATTTCAACGACTTCAAAAGTGCCTACCTTGAATTTCAGGATACTTTACCGGATGGCACCACGCCCAATTTCTACGAATTCCAACTAGTCAATTCAGGCTACTTACGCTTCAAAATGCGACTGATTGAAACGACTGGTGAAAGTTACTTCAATAATTACGACGGCATTGGCTATAGTGCGGGCACAAACCCGACCTCTGCCCTGGCCGAACAGGGAGAAAATCTGGTCATTTTCCCAAAGGCCGGCTTTAGCTACAAGGTGGACGTCGATTCGATCCGATATCTTGCGAATTATAATCTTAGAGGTTCTTACGTGGTGCAAACAGGATACGATACGGACCCCAATATTCCGCCACGACTCTTTCGTGGTGCTTACGGATTGGGTGACTTTACGACTGACCACGTCGCGAATACAGGCAGCGCCTACTTTGGCATTGACCATACCAGTGCGGCACAAAATCGAGTCACACTTTTTGAGATCCCGGATGATCCGAATGATTTCATTTCCATCGGGCAATTTCAACACATCGACTTAAGCGTCCGTCCAATGAATCAATCAAGTGGCTATGACCAGACAGACCCAAATGCGCCGAGTTATACTTTGGGTAATTCGAACGGTAATCCCAGTGTTCTCAGAACGCAGACTTACTACAATGATTCGACCCAGTTCTGGTATAGTTTTAAAACAGCATTCGATACCGCTTATCGTGCCAATGAAGCTATCTGGGATGGTTACTTTCTTTCCACACTGGATCTCAACACCAACGAATCCAATCTAAATCCGGGCAACCACCGTTTTGAATTATTGCCTCCAATCGATCAGATCCCGACCACCCCCTACGGGGCCGCGGAAAACATGCTCATACTCGGTGCTTTTAATGTGAATTCAAACTCCGTCGAGGCCTGGAGAGCGCTATTAGGAGGCTTACAGGAATATACCCTGACCAAGATCGACAATAGCCAACAAAGCGATCTGGATTATCTTTTCGCACGACTGACGAAGCCGTATGGGGACGCGATTAATGACGACGATATCACCGACCCATCCAACAGTCATGTTTGGAATGGAGTTCGGGAATTGACCGAATCCGACATCATCGCACTCGCGGATGCGATCGTTGACGAAGTCGAAGCGCGCGGTCCCTTTCTTTCGCTCGCAGACTTTATCAACCGGGATTTAGTCGCAACTGGCGGACCCAATGAAGCGCATGCAGTCGCCGGAGCCCTCCAATCGGCCATCAATACCGTTAACTTGAACGCCAATCTGAACGGCCCCGCCATCACACTCCCTCCCGAAAGCAGCAATTATCCCGAACCCACCTTTTACTATGGGAATATATACGACAGCGCTCCAGCCAATATCACTCAAGCTGACTTATTAACACCGATCGCCCCCATTCTGTCCGCTCGCTCGGATACCTTCGTCATTCGCTCCTACGGCAAAGCAGTCAATCCACTGAACGAGGAATCCAATAGTCAAGCCTGGCTAGAAGCGGTCGTGCAACGTTGTCCCGATAAAGTCGACCCGTCGGAGTCGATCGAAACAGCTGCAGTCAGCACCAATTTCGGACGACAGTTTCGCATACTCAGCTTACAATGGATTGACCCCCAAATTTAAAGCATCGCATGTTTCAATCAATTAAAACAATCCCCTGCTGCTTACTCGTCAGCTTAATTCTCAATATTGGTCATGCTCAAGACGTCAGTCCGGAGAGCATCTTTCAATTATCATGGCGTGGTATTAGTGTCGGAAAAACAATCGATGATTTATATATAGGAAACCCCGAAAGCGGATTTCAGCGAGTTTACATTCCCAATGGCGCCTTCTCGGCCGAATACAGTTACCGGGGAACGGCTCCCATGTATTTCTACAGACTCTCAGAAGTCTCCGGTCGGCAGGTTCACACTCCAGTGGGTGCACTACCGATCAACAGCAACTTAAAAGGCGCTGCGCTCTTCATCAATCCAGACTCGTCAAATAAGAAAGTTACAGTGAACGCGATCCCCATCGATTGGGATAAACTAGTCAACGGTCAGACTCGATTAGTCAACCTAACTTCAGAAACGGTAGCAGGTTTTCTGGGTGGGACCCGCTTTGCGCTAGACCCGATGCAAACGGAAATCATCCCCTTTGATGCCGCAAGCAGCGGCGTAATCAAAGTGACAATTCAACTGGCCGTTCGTGAAGAAACCGGCTGGCAACCCAAACTCAACAGCACTTTCGGAGTGACAGATGATATGTGCGTCAACCTGCTGATTACGCAAAAAACGAATGGAAGCATCGAGATGATCCCTCTACGGGAAAGAAAGCAGCCGCCTCAAGACGTCCAGAACTGAGGCATCAATCGTTCTCGGTTCAATCTATGCGTTTCGCAGATGTTGTAGGATCGGTGAAACAGGTCGACCCGGCAGAAGCGCTCCATCGGCACTGACAAACCCCTCTTCCCGATGTCGAAGTGTATCCACCATCCGCTGTCTCCATACAGCGAGTCTTTCAACCGCCAGCGGGCTTGCATTCAAAGAGAGATCCTTCACTTCATTCGGGTCGTCTGAGAGATCAAACAACTGCTCACGACCGGTCCCACTGTGCCAAACATATTTTTCGCGCCCATCCGTCAACCACTGCAGCGAATAGCCAAAGAGTGTATGCTCACCGTGCAAGTATGGTCGTAGGGACGCTTGAGACTTGCCGACCACATGATTCAAAAAGCTGCGGCCATCAATCTGATCCGGCGCGGGCAAACCCGCGCAGTCCAGTAAAGTCGGGAGAAAATCCATCATTTCAACGACCGTTTCACAAACACTGCCTTTGGGATATTCGACCGACTGAGGCGGTTTCACAATTAAAGGCACCCGAGCCGATGCTTCGTAAGGATAGCCTTTGCGGTAGAGATGGTGATCCCCTAACATCTCGCCATGGTCCGAGGTAAAGACGATCCATGTATTCTCCGCCAGATCATACTCCTGAAGAATTTCAAGGAAACGATTAATCTGATGATCGATATGAGTCAGATGTCCGTAATAGCCTGCGCGGGCACGTTGCAGGATATCAGGGCGATATTTTGCCCGGAAAGCTTCGGGACTGTGAGACTGGTCGTATGGCTCATATAGATCCACCCAATCACCGACAACCGGATCAGGCATCGGAGCTTGTAGATACTGGTCCAAGGCCCATCCAGGGGGGTCATAAGGCGGATGTGGTCGATGGTAAGACATGTAGAGGAAGAAAGGACGGGATGTGTCGCGCGTATCCAAAAAATCGAGGCTACGCGAAGTTACCCAATTCGTCGGATGCAAGTATTCCTCCATCGGCCATGGTCGGGCGACGATTGAATTACAATTCACTCCATGCTCGAAATAATCGGCATTCGCCCGTCCAGTCTCTTCTCGCAACCATGCCAGGTAGTCATCGTTTTCAATTGGCTGACCATGGCGTTTACGCGCGAAATGCAAATAGCCATCATGTAGTTCAACCGACTCGAACCCCAACTGGTTACGTTCAGGAAAGGTGTGTAATTTGCCAATCGCCTTGGTCTGATAGCCACACTTCGTGAATTCACCCGGTAGCGTGATGGGATAATTCCACGGCACACCATCCTGATAGCTGACACGGCCATGATGTTCCGGTGTCAGCCCGGTCATCAGGGATGCCCTTGAAGGCACACAGGTCGGACAGGAAGCATAGGCATGTGAAAAGAGCACACCCTGCAGCGCAAGCAGATCCAGTGTAGGTGTATGCACAACGGGATGTCCTTCAATCGAAAGACAATCAGCGCGCCACTGATCGACGTGAATAAAGACGATATTGGGAGATGATGGTTTTGTCATTTTACGACCGATTCTAAGTCATTGAATAATTGTCCTTCAGCATTAAAAGCACGAATGTAATTAAGTAGTTCATCCAAATTCACGTTCGCCACTCCAGCAAAGGTATCTGCCGCACCATAGCTCATGATTAGCTGACCATTGCGGACAATTCCACCGCAGGTAAACAGGCAGGGAGTCGCAAATTTCCCGGCCAACTCCCAATCTTGAGAAGCATACATCATGCGGGTTGGGCAGCGATGCTTCACACGCATCCAATCGTCCTTACAGGACTCAAGGATCATAAATGATTGGGTGTAACCAATACGCGCATCTTGCTTGCCATGATACGGCAGTAACCACTCTCCGTCGCCAATCGGAATGGGGGTCCAACTCGCACCAATACGATCGCCTTCCCAATCAAAAATAGGCTCTGCCAAAAGTCGGTGTTCCGCTTTATCAGTCCCCAGATCCTCTAAGCAGCCTGCTGAAGCCATAAAAATAGAAGGTGCAATCTGATCATAGGCATCCCCATATAACTCCGGTTGCTTTGGACGATGTAAACTGAGATATCGATGCCGATCACCAATCTGCACCAATTCGGGGAAGATGACCACATCCCGGTTATCACCTCGCTCGGGATCTGTAATCGCGGCGACATAGCGACTTGCGGCCGCATAATCCTTTTGGATCCAGGCATCTCGATCAATCTCATACAAGACACTCACCGTTAAGTTTTCAGAGGCTGCCCGCCCAAGCCCATGACGACCGGATACAGCCCATTCAGGAGCACATTGAACCGGATCGTCTTTAATCCAATAAGCTCCCGGTGCAAAGAGACGACTGGCCGTGACCAGGTAGCATTTCCCTTCCAGCCAAAAGAGACGTGGGTCTTCAATGCACCCGTTTGAGTAATTGACCACAGGCGCTCCTGCACGACTTTGGCAAAACATGTCGGCTTCTTCGGTTGCAAGCGCTGGAGCGAGAAATGGTTGCGAAAAATCTGCCTGCCAGCTTTGACCTCCGTCTTCACTGTATGCAGAACCGAGCTGAATCGGATACGATGAAACTCCCTCCCTCTCTGCTTCTGGTCCACCGGCGCCACAAGCGCGGAAGAGCATAAAGATTTCAGAGCGCCCCGGCAACTCAACGATGGATGGGTTCAATACCATTGTGTCTGCCCAAGGCACATCCATTTGTGGTCCGAGAATCGCCTCTTTAGAATAAGAAAATACAGGTAATCGGGGATGACTCATAGAGGACAGATAATTGTAGAAGGGATTCCCCGGGACAACAGGCGCCAAACTATAATAGTAAAGGTAAAGGCATTCCTGCACCCGACAGAAGCGGTCAACTGAGTTACTTTACTGATACACCTCCCTGAAAGTGGACAACCCTACCACGTCTTTCATCTCATAGTATTTGATACCTGTCCTATGAGCCAATTAAGTCCACATACCTCGACTGTAGTCACAGCCCCCTCATCTCTTTTTTCTGACATGAAACCGGCCCCGATCAACGGAGGCCTACGTGATAAAGATTATTGGATTTGGTGCCCGACGGTATTGTCGGATAATTCCGGCACCTACCATATGTTTGCCAGCCGCTGGCCACATGGTTGCTCATTTAGCCCCCACTGGCTGACAAATTCAGAGGTGATCCATGCAACATCAACCACACCGGAGGGGCCTTATCAGTTTGAGCAAGTTATCCTGCCACCACGTGGTAACCAATTTTGGGATGGTTGCATGACACACAATCCTACGGTTCGACGCGCAAAGGATGGAACCTGGCTTTTGTTTTACACCGGAACTTGCTACGAGGGTGAACGTCCTACAGTGGCGAAACCAGCGCAAAACCAGGACCCAGGGTGTATATCCAATGAGAAGACACACGACACAAGGATCATACAGGCTCGGAAAAACCAGCGAATCGGCTTGGCAACTGCGCCGTGTCCATACGGCCCATGGACACGGAGCGAGGTGCCGATTGTGTCACCTCGCCCTGGGCGGTGGGATGCGTTTATGGCGACAAACCCGGCCCCTTGTCTAATGCCGGATGACAGCGTGCTGTTGATCTATAAATCGGCAAAAGACCAGCTGGGTCGCTTACACCTTGGTGCCTTGCGCGCCGATCACTACACAGGCCCTTATTACCGAGTATCGGAGGAGCCGATACTCGAATTCGATAATGGAGGACACATTGAAGACCCATTTATCTGGCGCGAGGATGGCCGCTTCCGTATGTTGATCAAAGATATGACAGGCTCCATAAGCGGCTGCGAAAGAGGCGGAATTGAAGGTGAATCCGAAGATGGAATCACTTGGCAACTGACCAGACGTGGCTACAACCGAGAGATTCAATGGTCTGACGGATCAAAAACCCTGCAAAACTTTGTCGAGCGCCCCAGTCTCATACTAGACACTCAGGGCAAGCCCAGTCACTTTTGTGCAGCCACAGCGATTGGTTCGGATCTGGTGCAAGGCATTACTGAATCGTGGAACATGGTCATTCCACTCGGCTAATCAATACTGAGAGGGCCTAAAGGGATCTAATTGTAGTGCCTTCAGTCCACGTTCCTTGAACCGTTGTGCCGACCTTGGCCGCTTCGATCCCACTGGATTGCTGCATGAGGAAACCATGGAGAATATCAATCAATAACTTTCCCATAAGCCGGCGATTTTGGGTAATTCCGGCAGGATTGATATGCGGCTCATCACATGCAGTTAGACTCACGTAGCCAATATCGTTTGGAATCGAATAACCGTCTTCACGAAGCCATCGATAAATCACTTCATTTTTAGAAATAACAACATCCGGTTTCGTTTGCTTCAGCCACTTAAGGAACGTTGCCTTCTTCTCGTAATCCTTAAGATACAGCATGGGCAGTCGCTTCGACTGCGGGGCATTCTTCTGCTGTTCAAACATATGAGCCGCGGCCCAATGGTATTGCACTCGCTCAGCGGCCTCGTGCGGTAAGACCAGCCCGATCCGCTCATAACCACGTTCCATCAATTTTCGCCAAACCTGAGATATATCCCATAGATAATCCGGACTAATATAGTGAAAATCGGGAAGTGAAAACGGTTGCTCAATCGTAATGGTTGAAAACTTACTCCAATCAACGTCCAGAGTTTTCTCGGGATTACATAGTGGTGCAATGACCAAGCCCCGAATTCCCCGGGAATATAGAATATCAGATAGTCGCCGGTCACTGATCGACTGTTTGACCGTCCGAAATACTTCCAATTGATAGCCATATTTCGAGCAACTCTCTCTAGCCCCATCCAACAAAAGGGAGGCTGATGCGAATTCAGCCCAATCATGCACTGCGGGCCAATTATCCAGAATGGCAATTGTCGCAAACTCCTTGCGCGAGTGACGCCGTGTTCGATAAGCGGAGAGCGCTGTCATCGCTGGGTCGGCGACATATCCCATCTCCGTCGCTTTGGACAGGATCCTCTTCCTTGTTTTGTCTGAGACACCGGGTTGATTTCTCAAGGCAAGCGAAACTGCCATCGGGCTGACCCCGATGCTTTTCGCTATATCTTTGATGCGTATGCGTTGCTCCAAACGAGCCATAGGTTACTTAAATCGGTCTGTATCAGTCAATCCACAAGCAGACGAGAATGTATAAGCTTTTATCATGAACCGTCTGATACAAACGGTCGAAATCTATCGAACTAGCTTAACCCGCCCCCAAGTGCTTGGGTCACTCGATGCTCGAGCATCACCATTCCAAATAATTTGTCGAACGCGGCGATGCCCCGCAGTGCTATCGTCAACCGCCACATCGAACATCAGCTCAAGTCCTTCTTCCGGCCGCAGATTCAAATAGTCCCAACGAACGGCCATTTCAATCGAATACCCTTTTCCATTCACGTCATCGACCAAGACGAGTTCACCCCATTCTCGGGTTTCCCCTTCAGGCAGAACAATCGCTTCAGCTAAGTTAGAATGTATCATAAACTGACGATCAGAAAGTCGACGAGCTATCACCTCCTCATCGCTGGCGGGACCAATAAAAAATTCCACACAGTCCGCATCCCAAGAACGATGGAGCGGCTGAGCATTCTGTCGTGGCGTAGTATCATTTACATGCACAAAGAAGTAGAAATACTTTTCATCCCAAGCGACCCGAAAATCAGCAAAGAATTCCGGATCTTCCACCCCATAAGTAATTCGGCTCGAACTGATCGGTTCTCCGGGGACTCCGGGCCAATCATTGATCAAGCCATCCAGTTGAACTTTACCTGGGACGTGGGGTGCTGCCACCATTTTGCTGCGATCCCGCTGATCATAGATAAAGCGAGGGTCATCAAATTGATAGGGAGCTTTTTCTCCCATCATGACCTTATAAATGTCACGGTGAGTCTGATAGGCATACTGCATCAATGTTTTGTAAGGACGATCAACAACATTGATTAAGCCTGTGTTGGCAGCTTCACCGTTCAGCTTTTGGAAAAAGCGCCCCGTCAAAGACTGGTCTAAGTAGGTGAACCACTGCTGACCAACCACATAAGGAAGTGTTGCTGCATTTTCAACATAATGCCGATAGGCCATTCCACGCTCCTCCTGACTATCTACCTCACGTCCTCCAATCGCTCCCTGAGTCGATGCCGAGAAGAACCACTCACTTAAGATCAGAGGTCGCCCACCGGTCAGTCGGTGAACACGACTCAGGAAATTAGGATCAAGACCAAATGTGTAGTAATTCACACTAATCACATCCATATATTTTCCACTCACCTCGAGCACATCACGGTTGCTACAGGTGCTGGGCATCAGCCGGTCGCCGAGTAACAGGTGGTTCGGATCATACTCCCGAAAGAGACGAGTCACAGTGCCAAAATACGCTTCAAGAAAGTGCCGCAAGTAAGCGGACATGTCACGGTAAGCCGATTCCGTTGTTGGCATCAGCTTGACATCCAGTAAGCTGTCGAAGTCCTGAAAATCATTCTCTGGCTCCCACGCCTTATTGAATGCATCGATGGTTGCATACTTTTCCCGCAGTAGCTTCACCATTTCTACCTTGGCCGGGTGGGAACCATTCAGCGCCGGCACGATCCTCGGGATATCCTGATAATTCGCCTCGTTGCCGAGGAAATAACCGATAATCAGGGGGTTCTCTGCCTCCGGCGCAACATAGCGACGAAAAGCATCCCTTAAGTTAGCCTCCACATTTTCAGCGAATGGATCGAATACAGTCGCTTTTAAGCCCGGCACTTTAGCCAGCTCACCAAAAGCAAAGGAATTGAGCATCACAGAATATGGAAACTCTTCTTCGGCATAGGCATCGGTGATCTCAGCCCAAGCACCTGCGCTGTTAAAACCAATCTTTCGCAGTCGTTTTATCGCTTCTCTGGACCAGTCCAAATAATTGAATTCTTTTTCATTCTTACGAATCCAATTAGCCCGATAAAATGAAAAATTCGATGGGTTCTGTCGAAAGAATGCCGATTTGTATTCGCTATTGAATGACGGTAACCAATCATAAATCTCTTCACGTCCGGTAACAAAGGTTGCATCGTCATGTGATTGAATTCCGCAGACACCCAATTGAAAGAACAGATTTCCTTTAGGATCGACCATGACTTTTCGCCCCTGCCACTCATCCACCCGAAAAAAACCGGTAGCTTCCAAACGGACCGCATCATCACCTCCATATACGCTGCGGTTTAACTCTGGGTAGGATTCATAATATTGACGGTCAGCTTCGATGTCGGACTTCAATTCATCGACAGATTGGACCTTATCCGAATAGTCTAATGCTTTCAATTGACCAAAAGCATCCAAAATTGCGACATCCGAATCGCTTGTGGCGCGGACCGAGGCCAATTCAATTGTAAATTCGTCCTCGTGCCCCTTTTTGAGCTGTCTTAATTCGTAAGTATACTGATAACGACTCCAACCATACTGACGATTGTCTTGTAACACCTGTAAACCTTTCGTCGTTTCAAACTGCACACCACTACCGTTCGGCGATAGTATCGAAAACGACTCTCCCATGGTTTGGTAGCGCGCTTGCTCTAACTTTTTCGGGAACAAGCGGGGTGCATCATCCCCCAAGACAAATGACCAGCCATTGCCATAAAATAAAGGCAGGAGAACTGCGATGCGAAACCCGTTGTAATTCACCTCGGGGAATTCGTTAATCTGATAGTGAAGCTCCGCGCGTGCTGCATCCAGTGAAATTTCTACTTCTGCGCCTCCTGGATATTGAATCAGTGCTGATTTGGAGTTCTGAATACTAAAGTTGCCTTCAATCCGCCCACCGGCGTTATCAATAATATAGGGACCCTCAATGTTGAAAGTCTCTACACCATCTAACTCAACTTGAATGCCATCCTGCGTTATCTCTATATAGGGTTGATCTGCAGCCGCAAGAGTCTGAATCCGAAATAGAAGTAATAGTAGGATCGTAAATAGTCTCAATGTAGACATGACTAATCTTTTTACGCATCTCCACGATACGTGTATATTCTTTGTAAGAACTGGTGATGACAAGGCTTTAGACTTTACGCCGTCTCATCAAACGTTGTGCCGCCATCAATACGACCAAACCAAAGATCGCTTGCGTCGATGGTTCAGGAATACTTGTCACATTCAAAACAAGTTGTGATCCATCAATACTGAAATTACCATCAATCCCGCCGGCTCCAAGAAGGAAGTCCGAGGCATCGACTCCCAAAGCACTGGCTGAGGTCCAATCAAGCAATACATAACTGCCCAGAGAAGCACCCTCATCCAGCAATACATTCACGATTGTCTCTCCACTGGAATTCCCAGTCAAGGTGCCTCCAGTCAAAAGAATCAGGTCCGAAACCGTTCCGAGGTCAAAGGTGAGTTCCGCGCCACCGCTAGCTGCGAGGTTTAAACCGTTGGCGAGTGTCAATGTTCCAGCAGTCCCATTGCCACCCGCAGCGATGATCGCCCCACTGTTGGCGGTCACTTCACCCCCAATGCTACCATAACCTGCGAGCATAGCTCCATCATTCAGGGTCACCCCCCCTGTGGCCGCAGATTGATTTCCATTGATCTGCAATATTCCCGCATTTACAATTGTCGTCCCGGTATAGGTGTTATCACCACTCAGAATCTGAGTCCCACTTCCTGACTTCACCAAATTGAGAGTATTCCCGGCAGCACCATTGGATAAGACCCCGGTGAACTCTGATTCGCTACTACTATTAATAGTTAAAATGCCACTCGTTCCAGTGCCCGTATCCGTTGCGGCAACCGAACCGGATCCAGATAAACCCGTTGCTGATACGCCCCAAGTTCCGGAAAGACCACTGCGAGCTACATAAAGTGTACCATCTACATTGAGTGAATTCAAAGTAGCACTCGGTGAGAATACATTCATGACTGCACCAGAAGAAACTGAGGTCGCACCGGAAACATTAAGAGAACTTAGGAATTTGTCAGCATTCCCTGAAACACCAAAATTTGCAGTCCCTTGCAGTACATTGAGTGAACCCATGCTAGCAAATACGGTACCGTTGGCACTCCCATTTACTAAAGTGAAATAGCCTCCATTCGCCTGATTAATCGTCAGACTACTGGTAATCGATAAATTTGAATTTGCAGCATAGGAGAGAAAAGCCAATGCACCCGATCCAGTCGTTGCGCCAGTTACCGTAATGGAGTTGGTCGAACGACTCCCTCCCATCGATATTGCGTTGTATCCGTCTGTATTCGTAAACCCGACTATATTGTCAGATACTCCGGGAATAAGCGCTCCCTGATCCCAATTGGCACCGGCTGCCCAACCAGCAGTGCCTCCATTGGCAGTCCAATTAAAATCGGTTGCATTGACAGTTAGTGACGACAGAAATGCGGCCAATAATACAGAAGGTCGCAAAAATGGAGTGATAGCGATGGCATTTTTCATAATGGGATAATTCGGATTCAGGCGTAGGACAGAAAATCAGTCTGAACATAGAATCTTCAATGCACAGAGGATTGTCCAGTGACTCGAAACTATAACAGTAAAGTCATGAATTCTCATAATTTAGTGAACAGGATCAGTGAATCCATTGGGGCGCGTTTCCTCATAAACAATGACGAATTCATCCAAGTTTTTAACGAAAACCCAGTCTACTTGATGCATATCAGATCACTGCTGTCCAGTTCAGCGTGGTTTAATATTTCTCAAGTGCTTCATTTGAAGATGCTTATAAAGGAAAAAGGTTGTCCTGCACTTGAAACGCCTGACTGCTTCCCGGCTGCGCTATTCTCAATAGGAGATGAACGCCGGACGACTCGTTTTCACCCAGGTCATAGATATTCTGGATCCCAAGGAACTGACGCGATGCGTCAATCGCTTTCCGATGCCGAGGGCGAACCGCAAGTTTCCGGCCCGGGATCAATTCCTTTCCATGGTCTTCGCCCAGCTCACTTACCGGGAAGGATTGCGCGATATCGAAGCCTGTTTGCGGGGGCAACCAACACGCTTACGCTATGAAAGGCACAAAAAAGACTTCAAGTCTTGATTCTTAACAAGCACCCTCTTCTACCCAGCTCTACTCTCGAAGGTTTCCCTTATTCCTTGTTCGCTTCACCCATCTGAAAAAATCCAAAGGGGGGGGGCACGACGTTCTCCATCGGGCAAACAATCGTCCTCGCCGCCGAGGTCTCTCGTTTCAGGTTTCGTAAGCGAACCTCTGCCATGGAAATGGGATCGAATCCCTTGTCGATCCCTGCGCGCTGCGGCTTTGACTCCTAGCCTTCGGCTCGACTCACTCCTCACCGCGTCAAGGGCGCATCCTGTCCGCCGGAAGAATTCAACCCACCTCTTTCAATCTACACAGTCAAGTAAACCGTTTCTTCCCGACTCAGCGGACGCCGGGCAACCCAAAGGAAAGGTTTATCATGTCCAGGCCCCGAAACAACGCCCGGGAACCTTAGAACCACGTGCCTCAATGAGGTGCGGATTATTCTCTCACAGTGCGCACGGAGCCCACAGAGGTTACCGAGAGGCAGCGTGAAGGAAGGCGCGCACTGGGGCTCCGCAGAAGAAGGATCACGAATAAAGTCAGGATTCCCAATCGAACCGTATCCAACCTCCCAAAAACTCTCCGTGAACTCTGTGCTCTCCGTGAGAGGCAATGCGTCGGAACGGGTTGGACGCGGGCTTTCGAAATCCTCCGCGCCTCTCCCGGCTTGCTCCAAAAGAATGTCATTGCCCTCCGGCTCGGAGAGGAGAAATCTCATACGAGTGAAAACGCCCCATCGTCTCATTTCACCTACGGCGGCTTCGGCCTTTTTCCTGATTCCTCAGATTCTTTTCCCGCTGTTTTTGCTGTTCTCCCCGCTCGCCGCGAAGGATGAAGGGCGTCTGAGCGGTTTTCAAGAAGGGTTGCGGCACCCTTCGAAGGAGACGGACCCCCGGCCATCCCGGGAGGCCACCGTCGGAGAAGAGGCTCTGGCCGAAACGCTTTCCACTTTGATGGGCGGCCTTTTCGTTTCGGGGACGTTCAACAGCCTCGCCTTGGTCGCCCCGGAATCTGGTCCCGATCGGCCCCTCATGAGCCAACCCCGCGCCCCCGGCGAAGCGGTTCTCCCCTACATCGAGGGCGAGTTTCAGTACCAATGGGTGGATGGAGACACAGACGCTCTCGATTTCCGGCTCACCGGAGGCTACGGCCCGGCGGGCGCGTCCGTGCGCTGGACTCGATTCAGGGAGACTGAGCCCGACACCCGCCTGGACGTTCTCCAAGCCTATGGACACCTCCGCCTCACCTTAGGCAATTTCCTGGAATTTTCCCCAGGCTTGGGATACGGAAATTTCTCTCTCGGTGACGACGCAGAGGATGAGGGTGGCCTGGCCCTAACCCTCCCCCTTCGTGTTCACTTCCAACCCGGCATCGGTCTAGAATATCGCCCCGCCTGGGTCTTCCCCAACGGAACGACGGTGAGCGACCAAGAAGTAGCTCTGGTTCTCGGACGCCGCAACGCCTTCCTCCGCCTCGGCTACCGATGGCTTTGGAACGAGTCCGAAACCCTCTCCGGCCCCTACCTCGGCGTGTCGTTGCGCTGGTAAGTTTGCGGGAGCCGCGTAGGAGTTCCGTAGGAATGGCTATCGCCATTCCTCTCCGAAAAAGGAAAGGCGAAAGACACCAAGCCTGGATTTTTGACAAAAGATTCTATCCCAAGCCCTACCCTACCCCATTCTTGCGACAGAAACGGGACTCTCCCCTCCACCGACACCAAAGATCGCCCCGAGGGTATTACCCAGCATTTATTGCTCGTTGAGGATGGGCAGGATGTGTTCCAATAGAACGAGCGTTCCGTTTTCGAGAGCCAGTTTACCGGCGATGGCTTCCGCGACATCGACAGCCACGGAGACCTGTCGATCGGCCAGCAAAAGTTTTCCTTCTTCGACCGAAACGACCTCCACCTCAATACGGCTGCGGCAGGAAACCAATCCACCGCGCCGTCCCGCCATTTCACTAAATGCCTCCCCTGTGATCGCGATGTCTGCCGGAGAGGTGGACGCATCCTGATTGATCACTTCGAACCCGAGAGCGATTAGCACCTTCTTCATCTCGGTCTCCACGGCGGGATCAATTACCTGCATGCGGATGTGTTCTTCCACGACATCTACCGAGACTGAGGGAAGATCGCCCGACGGCACGAGTCCGCGAAATCTTTCCAGCATTTCCTCATACGATTCCACATCGGCAACCAGAACGTCCGCATTCTCTCCCACCGAGTTGTTCAGTTTCTCACCGAGCTCCCCTATCGCTGGCTCCAGGGCGCCGATTTTTTCGAAAGAAACTTTCTCGGCAATCACTCGGCCGGTTTCGGCACTGATGATACGGGCTACGATAAAAAACCGGTTGCCAGCTTCGAACATGCGCCCGGTTACCAAGACTTGCGCTCCGGTAAGTTGGCCCACCGCCGCAGCCGTTTGGGCGCTCACGTTACCGGCCAGGCCAAGCTCTTGTTCAGCAAAAATAGCATCCAACTGTTCGCGCTCCACGAGAAACAGGTTTTCGGAGCCCGAAAGATCGGCATAGAGCAAAGCCGAGATCTCCGATCCGCGGTCGCCGGGAATCCCCTCGGAGACCTCAAAATCAAAAACAGCGGCGGTAAGCGGACTTTGAGTCGAGGCACCCACCGCTGCCTGAGAGTGAAACACCAAGCCGATGACGAAGAGGAAAATGAAAGAAACAGGGGAAAAATACGATTTCATGGGACGAGATCAGAGGTTATGGGTTGGACTAGGTAAAGAAGGGTTTTCTGGGCAAAAGGGTCCGTCTGAAGATCTTCGAGGAGCGGCAAAGTAATCTTCGTCGCCTTGTCTCCAGAACGAGCCGGAGGATAGATTCCTGGCATCAACGCGTCCGGTGGGGCAAACCACAACCAACGGGCGTCACGGGTTGCACTCCCCGGAGGAACCGTTCCCTCATAAAATACCACGCCTCCAGTCTCCGCGGATGAACCTCCGTCGAACGGAATATCCCAAACGGTGAAAAACTCCCGGATCCTCGGCGCCTCGCCCTCGACCCGAAACCGGGATGCCTTGGCGGCGCTCCGAAGGGCGGTGATCAAGCCGTCTTCCCCTTCTGGATCCGGAAAAACATATCCCGCGATCGTTGCGACCGAGGTTTCGGGATCCGCCCCATCGGTGCGAGTGGCCAAAAAGCGGACAATGACCTTACTCTCCCGCTCCACTTTGGGGAGTTTTACTACGGCCTCGATACTCTGAGACGAAGATTCCGCGAAACTCACCTCCTCAACCACCACTTGGCGGCCTGCAATCGGCGCTGCCGAGTTTCCCGAAACTTGCAGCCACTCCGCTTCCAACTTCCAGATCCCTCCCTGCGGACTCTCCATCCGCAGAGGCACCATGATCTCTTCCTCCGCAAAACCGCAGACTCCCGTCGCAAAGAAATCCCTACGATCCGGACTCTGCCCCCGTAGTTCAATCGAGGCCTTTTCCGCCTTGCCCAAGAAGGGGATCGCGCAAAGAAAAGAAGCCCAAAAAACCGCCCTTAGTGGGAGAGAAAGTCCGGCACTGGGGAGAGTTGGAGATTTTGCTGGGCTACGCACGAGCTTCATTTCAGGGATATAGATAATTCTGCTCCAAAATCTGACTCATTGAAAGCCCAAAAACGAATTCCTCATGATTTAATCCGAATTCGAAATCCGCTATTCGGAAGGCTCGACAAGGGGAAAATGGTGGTCCCATGCGTGTTCCATGATCGCTTCCATTTCCTCCGCAGTGTAGATCGTGAAGCCAAGTGGTGAGTAAAAGAGAACGGCGCCGTTCTCGCTGACCTTGACCCCCTCCCGTGACGGGTCGGGTGATCGAATCCAGCGGTTCAGGTTTTCCCATTCATCTGGAAGTGGCTCCATGGACTCGGGATAGTAGGGAAAAGGAATTTCGAACTGGTGTTCTTCGGTAAAGTTTGAGCGGAGGCGCTGTTGTTCGGCAAGGATCTCCGGAGGTGTCCGATAGGCTCTGATCAAATACTGACCGGAACTCTTGTCGTACCTGGGCTTCAAATAAGTCACTCCTTCGAAGCTGAAACTACCATGACGCTCTCCGCCGCGATTTTCTCTCGCAGTTTGGATCTCTTCGCGATTGGCCCGACGCCACTCTCCTGTGTTCAAGTTGATGATTTGCCGTAAACCGATCAGAAACTCATCGTTTTCAAGTGATCGAATTACAGGCATGTGCGGATCGCCACCCCGCTGGTCGAGAGGAGAGACTGGCGGGACCCGGCGGGTGTCGACCAAGACCCGCTCTTCACCAGAGGCGAGATTATAATGCTTAACGACTTCATATCTGGAACCACTTACCGACATCCCGGCTTCTCCCTGATCGACGGTCTGGTCCTGATTCTTTATTAGTGAAAAGACCAGATGATCTCCCATCAATGCGGGGGCGTTTCCGTATTGCGGCACACCTTCAAACTTCAATACCTCCCATGATTTCTCAATGCGGTCGTAGATGGCATACCAGGTTAGCTTCGACGAAATAACTTCAGCCACTATACGCTCTGGAGAGACCACCATTTTTTTCACGAATTTTCCTTTGAGCTCGGGGGGAGGCCGAAGGAGTTGTTGAAACTTTCCACTGGCATCGAATTGAAGCAAATCGCCAGAATTCAGAACGACCCAAAGCGATTGATCATAATTGCCGAAGTAGGTAGCCTGCGCGTGGTAGTGACGCGGATTGTCAATGGCTTCTGGAAATTCGAGTGCGGGGATAAAAAAGTCAGCATCCCGGATATAAGGATGAACCGAAAGTTCCACTTCCACTATAGAAGAGTCCATTTCGCGGCGCTCCACTTCCTCAAACAGGGAATTGAAAAGACTTGGCCCCCATCCTGTAGGAACCCCCATGCTGAGAAGGCTGCTCTCGAGCTGATCCGAAAGAGTGGTATCAGCAATTGTCTCTCTCATTTCCGTGCGAATCTCTTCCGCCTGTTCTCGTAGAGAAATCATTGTATCCTGAGAGAGGGCTCGGGCATGGCTTTCCGGTACCAGTTCATGAGGCGGCCTCCGACGGGGTTGTGTCCCCTGAACCGATTGGATCTTTTGCCAGTGATCGGCCAAGCGCTGCAACCGAGATCCCATGATGGCTTCATCTCTTTTGAGGCCCTCAGCATCCGTCGCTATCTCCGGGAGCAAGAATCTCTTATCGTCAAATCGGATGCCTGGTTCCCCTTCGGGCAAGATCTCGTCGGGAAGCGAAAAGGTAACGTCTCGTGGGGGCTGAAGCCTGTTGAAGGTATCATACGATAGTACCGAGAATTCGAGCAAGCCGGGGATTGCCAGGCTCGGAGTCGGTCGGGAAGTGGTAAAATATCCGAAATCTCCGATGTATTCCCTCAATCTCTGTTCCGCCTCTAGCCCTTCCATAAGGGAACGCCACTGTTCCATTTGCTCTTCTGGATTCCTCTTGTCTATCGCAAGTCGGTTTACCGGCATGGCAATATGGTTCGCCAGAAGTCGAACGTTTGCGAATTGACTCTCTCGCATCTCGTTCAGAGACCGATGCCAAAAGTTTTCGGCGTAGGCGGATACTCGCCAGCCATCTTCGTTTTCGTAGATATACTGCAGTGTATTGAAGAATGCATAGGAGATGTTCTCCATTTCAGGTCGGTGGATCTGCTCGAGGATTTTTTTTCGCTCGCGAATGGCTTCGGCCTCATCGTCCGTCCAGTAGGGAATCGAACGATAGCGCATCGTCAGAAGTTCACCTCGAAGAATCGGGAGATCGATCTCCCCGGCCCATTGAATCGCTTCATTGGTCAATGAGTTCAGGCGAGCACGCAACGACTCAATTTGATGTCCATGTTTGTCCCGATCAGAAAGCGGAGTGAGTAATTCGAGAACAGAGTTTGCGATGTAGAAGATCAGATTGATGCTGTTCAGTTCACCGATGTCGTCCTGAATATTGGTTCGGTTCGACTGTATATAGTCCTCAATCTGATCGAGCAGCATGTGGGCAATATCGATAAGCCTCTCCACTTCAGCGTCGTAAGCGAATCGAGAGAGCGACAATGGGGGCCATGCGAGAAACTCCATTCGACCGGGAACTTCGGACTGATCCTGAATCTCGCGAATCTGTTGCAATATATCTGTGCCGGATTGGATGATCGCTTGCCGAATTCGGGAACTCCGAACGCCGAGAGCGTAGGCTGTGCGCAACGAAGCCAGCGCGTACGTATGCAGACCCGCGCGACTCGCCTCCAGTCCCCTTTGAAGAAAAATCTGCCCTTCGATATCGGCCGCGTCGGGATCCATTGGAGTCAGAGACTTTTCAAGAATCGCGGCTGCAGCCGCATCAATCAACGACCCGGGATCCGAAGAATCTCCCACAAGTGTGGTTCTTTCTTCTTCCTTCCCCGTTCCACGCTGCAGGCGGAGCCTCAGAACCCACTCGCCCGATTCGTTTCCCGGCTCCAATGAGCCGTCAACAATCCAGGCTGAGCGGTAGAATTCGGCGGCCTCTTGGGTCAGGCCCTGTTCGAGCTGGAGGCGTTGCAATTCGTGGCGATCCAAAAGAAACACGCCCGGCTCGCCCCCGAGCCGGTAACCGAGAGCCAGAGTCAACTGGTCGGCGACCCTCGCCAGCCCGCTCGATCCAGTGGTGCCAATTCGTGGGATGGAGATAAGGGTGGCCTCCTCCGGATCGATCTGGAAGCGATGGAGATTGCCGAGGATGCCATAGGCCGCTACTTCGTCGATCCAGGCATTGAAATCGCCTCCACCGGTGTAGTAATGGGTCGAGAGGATGAGTCCGGTGGATGTGGAGACCACGCGCACTTCGTAATGATTGCCCAATGAGCGCAGATAAAGCAGTGCGTCAGCGCCCACTAAGGAGCCAATGCGATTGGTGCTGCCCGTGGACAATCTAGATTCAAGCAACCGCTCATCCACCAATTTTTGCAGCTGCCTACGATCAACTAGATCGATGGCGGTCTCCTCGGATAGTCGGGCCTCCAGTAATGCGGTCGACTCCTCCAATCCTGCACTCTGTTGGATGATGGCGACACGCAAGCTGGAGTCCTCCGCTTGGGTTTCAGACCTCTGAACAGAAGGGCGGAAGGCATTTAGAAGTGTGCCCAGCTCCCGGGAGTATGAATCGGGGTTATGGGCCTCGGCCTCCCCGGCGGAGCCCGCAAGTTGACGAAAAGGCTCTAGGCGAAGAAACTCATAGGGCTCGGGTCGCTTGGATCCAGCAGCAAGCAACCGATCGTAGATGGCTTTGTTCCCCAGTGCATCGGCCCAAAGGATGGCGGCATCATTGTCCGCTTTTGGATCAACACCAGCTTCCAGCAAACGTTCCACCATGGGAAGATTGTGAGTCATAACCGCAGAGACCAAGGGGCGTCCCAAGTCGAAGCGATGTCGACTTAAAAATGCTCCTTTAGCCACGTCTAGATCCAGACTAAAACCCCGTTCGATCAGCTTTTTTAGAGCTTTTTGATTATCGTAATAGACCGCAATTGTGACGGCCGATGGGTGGATCGCACCCCAATTTTTTTGCAGAAGAAAATTAACCATTTCATGATTATGCTCAATGATGGCTTGTTCCAGATTCACGGCGTACATGCTTCGAATTTGTGGGAGAAGGCCAATCTCTGCGCAGTATTCCAAAAGCTCAGGCTCCGCCCGCGAAATATAAACGGCCCATGGGCTCCAGAAACGGTTGTTCGCTATGTATCCTTTCAGCTGTTCCGAACTCCCACGAATGTACGCTTGCAGAGTTTCCAAATCGCTCTGGAGCGCAGCCCCGAAATCCTCATCTAGCAGGTGACTCCCGTCACTGCCTTTCTCCCAGTCGTACCCTTGGTCGGCAAGAAGTTCCACAATCTCGGGCTGCTTGGCACTGATGGCATGCCACATCAGGGTACGTCTGTCTCCATCAATTTGATCCACCGGAATCCCCTTCTCCAGCCCGGCGATCACTCCTTCAGCATCGCCGAGCCGAACGGCATAGATCAGATCGATGAAATCATCTTCCGTGATTTCTTCGGAGGCAGCGGCAGTGAAAGACTGCAGTGCGGCACACAGTAGCAGAAGTCGCTTCAGTAGACTCAATATCTTCGAAACAGAGTTTGAAACATGCAGAGAGGTGGCCGGATACATGAGGGCACGGAGAGGATACCGAATAACCCTACAGCACTTGGTTTTTCGCGCAAGCTCCATATTTGGATCGAAATTGAACTGGCAAAACATGGCCAATTTCCTACAACGAATAAGATAGAGCAGCCAAAATTGCATGCAGTTACCCAATCTTCTCTAGTTTCCCCCTTTCGAAACCGTTGAGGAAACTCTACCGCTCTGTCAGCGAACCTTTTCAGGCATCTCGACCCGAAGCTAGAATCACCCCCGAAACCACTCCAAGCGCTCCCTGGAAGACCGAAAAACATGATTCGAAAACCATCCGTTCGGTCGCATTCCGCTCGACCACCTCACTTCAAAGGGTTCGCGAAGATCCTTTTTGCCGTGGTCGCCTCCCTCTCGCCCATCTGCCTAACGGCAGAATCCAATTTGCCATCGCCCCGCCAGGTCCATATCGACTTTCTAGAAGGGATTATGTCCGGCGATATCGCAGCCATGCAACGCGCCTTCGCTGCCGGAGCAACCCTTGAAGATGCCAGCGAATTCGGCGGAAAACCACCGATCTCTTACGCCATCCAATATAATCAAATCGAGGCCCTCCGTTGGCTGCTCGAAAATGGTGCGGATGTTGAAACTTTCTGTTATTCTCCAAATCCTCAAGACTCCCTATTGAATCGCGTCTCGCCACTCACGCTGGCGATCACCCTGCAACGCCAAGAGATCATTCAAGAACTCCTCCGGCAGGATGCCTCGATCAAAGCGATTGAAGGCAGCACCCGATCCCCCGCTCATGCGGCTCTCGCGGTCGGAGGTCCCCAACTCCTCCAGCAGCTCGAACAACTGGGGGTCAACTGGAAGGCGCCCCTCAGCGATAGAAGGCATCCATTGATGTGGGCGATCCTCAATAACAATGTCGAAGCGATCGAATTTCTAGTCGACGGCATAGCCGATCCCAACGCACCCCTGAACAACGGGAATTTTCCTCTCGCCGAGGCCGCCGCGATCGGGAACCCCGATGCGCTGCACGTCCTCCTCGATCATGGTGCCGATCCCAATGCCGTTAGCAAAAACAAGCCGATGATCCGATACGCACAACCTCTTCCTCATACCGCCCTCATCAACGCAATCCGGCGTAACAGCCAAGCCTGCGTCGAAGTTCTCCTCCAAGCCGGAGCAGATCCCCAGGCCCTCGACAACGCCGCGATTAAATGGGCCGACCTCCTCGGCCATCAAAACATCTACGAACTCCTCCTCAAAAACGGTGCACCGAAGCCCGCGCCCTACGCATTCCTCGACCTTCCCCAGTTCCGCGGCGTCGAGCGCGCCTCCGCGCGTCGGAAAAGCTCCTCCGCCAATCGGCCCCTCTTATCCGCCATTACCCGCACTCCGGAAGGATCCCCTCTCACCCCGGAGGAGCCTGTCACTCTTGCCGTCATCACGCGTTCCGACGGCACCGAAGAAGTCGCCGAACTTCTAGGCGTCGGGCTCTCTGAAGTTCCCGGAATCAACCTCGTCGAGCGAGAAGAACTGCGGTTGCTCAACAGGGAACAAGTCATCTCGAAAAGCACATTTTTCGATCCTTCCACCGCTGCCCGGAGCGGCCAACTGGAGGGAGCCGATGCCGCGGTGTTCCTCACCCGCACCGCCGATGCTATTGAGCTGCGCACCGTTGCCGCATCCTCCGGCCTCGTCCTCCACAACACAACTCTCTCCACCTCCGCATTCAACGAGGAAACCGTCCAACAGCTCGTGCGCTCCGTTGCACATGCCACCCACCGCCTATCCGACGACCTCTCCGAGCAACTCCTCGTCTCCCTGCCGAACCTCATTCCATCCCGCAGCACGCCCGAGGGTGACCGACTGACCCGGCGAATCTCCTCCGGCCTCGCCATGGTCCTCGGTGCCCAACCCAATCTCCACGTCCTCGATCGCAGCGAATTGCAACGTCTTTCGCTGGAAAAAGGCCTCAATTCCGATGTCGCCGAATTCTTCCAAAGTGGTCTCGTAATCGATGGCGGGCTCGAATTCGCGGTGGACGGCACCGATAGCCTCATTCTGAACCTGCGCGCCAGGTCGCTCGATGGCACGGAGATCGCATCGACTTCAACCCCCGGACTCATGTCCGGTCCCAGTAAACTCGTCATCGAAGCGACCTCCTCCCTGCTGACCCAATTGAGAAACACGGATCCTGTCGTCACTGGCGACACTTCCGAGGCCTCCGCGTATTTTGCACAAGCCCGCACCGCATTCGACAGTCATATTTGGTCAGAGGCCCATGCCCTGCTGCAAGCCGCCGAGGGATTGGGGCAAACCGGCGATGATTTTCTCAAGTTTCGCATCCTCACCATTTGCAAACTCTTCCAATCCGACCTTCGGAACGTCCAGAGATGGCAAAACGAGACGGGGAAGTCAGAACTCGATATTCTTGTCCGCTGCGCGCCGCTGGAGTTTCTTCCCGATCCATTCATCTCCCGTCAGTCAGGAGACTACCTCGAATTGGCTCTCGAACTCCTCGACCTGTCCGCACCGATCATTTACAGCGACAAAAAACCTACACCTACCGAACAAATATTCTGGGGATATCTACCGGAAGTCTTCGAATCCGCCAACACCCCGCTGGAGCTCATGCTCTCACTCTCCGATCAACAAGCCTACCCCGAGGAGATCGCCGAACTGCGCAGCAAGCTTCTCCATCAAACCGAAGTTGTCATCCAGAAGGCCGAAGACTGGCAATTCACCCAAGTCTACTGCAGGCTCATCCTTCTCCGCGCCCGCCTCCTTCGCTACTGGATCACGGATGAAAACGAGGTTATCGAGCAAACACTACAAACGGTAGCTGAAGCCCACGAACTCGCCCCGCCCTACATCCTGCACACATTGATCAATGAGATCGTCGGCGAAGGCTACCTCTTCTATTTTCCGCGCCTCATTGGGAGCCGCATCAGCACATTTAACGGTCGGCTCGCCGCCGCTCTCGCTACCAGCGACTATCCCCACGCTCGCTGGCAGGGTGCGACAAAAATGCTGAAATGGGATCGAGGCTTCAAAAATCATCTTCGCTGGACCGAAATCATCGCAGATTTCTTTGACGAACTATACGTCTACGACCCATCACCCGAAGGTCTTCTTCTCTTCGACGAGCCGTATCTTCTTCAGTCCGCCGATTACGACGCCAGCAAACCCCCGAGGTCAGACGAACCATGGTATCAACACCCCCCCGATACCATGCACCATTACCAACCTATATTTTATCATGTGCACCCCGATCCCGACTCAAACCGATCCAAAGAGGTCTATGCGCCTATCGCCCAAGAATGGCTAATCGATCTTGAGACGAAACGCCTTGAATTTCTCGCGAAGAATGGAGCTGGCCCCTTTAGCACACTCGTATCCAGCAGAAATCTTCCTTACTCGGAGCGCGATCCCGATATGCTCTCCGAACAACTCGAATTGGCCGAAACCGCTCTGCAGCAATTTTCTCCCCAAAACTCCGATTCCAGCAAAAGATGGGCCACAGCGAGTTTTGAGCGTCGCGCAGTCAAACCGAGGCGAGAGGCCCTCGCCCCCGATACTCCGCTCACGAGGCTGCCAATCACTACTGTGGCCGGCTTCCTTCCCGAACACATTGAACCCTTTCGGGGCCTCGCCGTTCTCGACAAGAATAAATCCCTCAGCATGAACCGTAAATCGGGAGGAAATCAGAATATCTGGATCACTCTGCGGCGTGGAGGCTTCTTTGAAATCTCACCCCAAGGAACGGTCGCACGCTCCCTCAGGTTTCCCGGCGGGAATCAAAGAGGGATACTCTTCGCGGCAGACGATCAATACTTGATCGCCAGTTTTAACCACCCGGAATCCGGTATTAATGAGGTTTCCGCCTACAACTTTGCCTCAAAATCCTGGAAGATCCTCACCAAAGAGGAAAAAATCCCGCACGCAGTGACGCTCCATGGAGATTTCGCTTTGTTTATCTTTATACGGAGTCCGAAATCTGCCGACTCCATGGTCAAAGAAGAAAACACCACCTACTCTCTCGAACTCATCAATCTCACAACCAATGAACGCCACGTCCTGATTAGCAGTCGACGCGTACCACCTCAGTCTCCATTGGATAACGACTACCTCAAAATTTTGGGTAGACCTCCCGTTTTATTGTCCGATCACGAACTTTTTATCGAGAACTTCGTTTATCATTTACAGGCCCACACTTGGCGAAAGAGCTCCAACGAGGAACGCCAAAAAGTCAAAATACTCCGCACTCCGACTCATCTGTGGAACCTTGAGCCCTGGTTAGGGAGCCCCCAAACGCCGATCCACAACCCGAACACTGGGCTGTGGAAATTTCCAGTCCGTATTTCAGAGCCCACGATCCATGAAAGAACTGGCAAGCTCTTTTGGGATTCAAAAATGTACGACATAGACGTTCCCGTCCATCGAATCATCTTGCCCGGCGGAATCCCCGGACTCTCTGAAGCCGAAGTCGCAACACTCACAGCGCCGGGATCCCTCCACTACGAAACGGTCCCCCAAGGTCTCCTCGCGTTCAATGATCGCATCGTCGCACTCATTCCAAAGGAAACGCTACTTCCCCATATTCTTCAAAGGCTCGAAGATCTGAACGTCCCGAAAAAAGACGACGCACCCCGACAGCCAACAGCAACCTCTACATCACGATAAATCCGCTATTCAGGCGTTTCGGCGAGTGGAAAATAGAAATCCCATGCGTGCTCCATGATCGCTTCGACCTCCTCAGGGGTATAGATGGTAAAACCGACGGGGCTACTTGCCAAAATAGCGCCGTTGTTGCTTACGTGAAAACCGAGCTTGGATAAAATCGGGCGTTCGATCCATTTATTGATTGCTTTCCATTGCTCAGGAAAAATCTCTCTTGTTTCTGGCTCGTAGAAAAAAGGGATTTTCAATTGATGCTGGGCAGTGAAGTCGGGTCGTAGCGGTTGGTGTTCTTGAACCACCGAGTTCGATGGGGTTCTGGCGTGAAAATCAAGATAGTCGTCATCGTCTTGAAAACGTGGAAAATGTGGAATTGCGTAGATCATGCCTCGGAATTCGAGCTCAAAACTATAATGATTACGCTTTAGGGGATCGGCATTTGCATGCTTGATTTCTTCGCGATTCGCACGCCGCCATTTCCCGGTTTTAAGGTCGATAATTTGTTTTTTTGCTATAAGAAACTCGTCGCCTTTCAGGGGGTCGATTCTGGTCAAATCGAATTGTTCCTCCTGGTCCAAGGGCGAGATCGGCGGGACCCGTCGGGTGTCTACCAGAACCTCTTCGTCGCCCGTGATGAGATCGTGCTGCACAATCACTCTATATCCGGAATGGTTTACTGGGCTCCAACCTCCTCCTCCGCCCGTCACCCATTCTCTGTCTTTGTGTATGGAGAAAACTAAATAATTCTTCTCCAATCCTGTATCGATTACCAAACCCTCGTGCTCAAGTACGCTCCAAGTTCCATGGTTACGGTTCAGAATTGCATGCCAGGATGTGTCTTTTGACCGGCCGAAGTCTGAATGATCAAAAGATGCTATGACATAATCCGGAGTGATATGCAGAAACTCTGTCGCGCCCATGATACTGAACTGGTCGGGGAATTTGAAGAAATTTTCGAGATGGCCTTTAGGGTTTAGTTGAAGGACACCAAATCTGTATAGATTGATCCAATAGGAACCATCACGAAAGGCAAAGAACACGACGAAACTCGAAAAACCTCGGGGATCATCAATGTAGTCAGATAATTCCTTGGCTGTGACAAAAGAATCCGTCGCTTTGATACCCTGAAGAGTGGGTTGCTTTAGACTTTCTCGTTCAGAGATCGATTCCCTTCGTCTGATCTCTTCATGAATAGGACTACTATTGTCCGTTAAAAGAAGTGGGCTGTAAAATAGCTTCCGTTCTGATTCGTCTGTAATCTCATTTAGTATTTCATTGTAAATACGTGCGGTCTTGTCTCTCCAACCCTCCAAGGTTGCAAGGGGATAGATTCGTAAGTGGCTTGCCGGCACAAGTTCATGTGGCCGAAATCGAGACCGTCCGGCCTCTATCGCGGGGTAAAGATTTTGCCAGTATTGGGCGAGGCGTTGCAATCGGGAATTGATAACGATCTCGTCTCTTTGGATACCTTCTTGGTCCAGAGCAAATTCTGGAAGCAAGTTGTGCACCGATTTGAAAGTAAGAGCAGACCGTTGTCCTGTAGGATGGATCTCCTGAGGCATCCTAAACATGGTTTCTCGGGGAGGCAGAAAGCGATCCGCACTAAGATGCCAACCAATGTTAAAAAACTTACGCCCCGCTCCTCCCAATTCCAAAGGATCATGAGATGGTCTTATAAGGGAGAAATTGACAAAATCACCCGCAAATTCACGTTTGCGAAAATCCGTTTCCACTGCCTCGTTTAGCCTCCGCCACTGTTCCATTAGAGATTGCGGCGAGTTCGATTGTTGGTGTCTTTTGATGTTACGGTTGCTTCTGTTCAGATAGTTGACGAGTAGATGGACATGAGGATATTCGCTTTGCTGCATTCTTTTTAAATAACGACTCCAGAAAGTCATGGCATATGATGCTCTTGCTACAGGAATGAACATGCCGTAAGCACTCTCCAATTCGTTGAAAAACGGGTAAAGAAAAGCTTCCAGCTCGGGCTCATGAATTCTGTCAAAAACTTGATCCATCTCGCGCATGGCCTCCGCCTCGTCGTCCGTCCAGTAAGGGATCGAAGCAAAGCGCATGATCAGCAGTTCTCCTTGAAGCAATCTCAGATCCTTCTTTCCCGCCCAATCGATGGCTGTTTCGGAGAGTGAGTCCAACCGATTTCGCAGTGCGGAGATTTGCTGACCATGATGATTCCGATTCGAGAGCGGCGAGAGCAATTCGAGGACCGAATTCGCATTGTAGAAAGCATACGGAAGATAACTCAGATCGTTGATATCGCCTTTCTTGGTCGCTTGATTTCTCCGAAGGCAAACTTCCACTTGATCCAGCAGGAGATTGGCAATGTCGATTAGATCTTCGACTTCCGAATCATAGGCGAATCCGGAGAGGGAATAAGCGGGCCAAGTCAAATACTCCAAATAACTCAAATCTATTTCTAGATTATTGATCGTAACCAGTTGGTTTCGCACCTCCATTAGACTGCGAATGCATGATCGGATCGTCGCATCCCATAGATCTTTCTTTTCGTAACCGAGGGCCGAGGCGGTGCGGAACGAGGCCAACGCATATCCGAATAAACCGGCTCGGTGCGCTTCCAGCCCCCGCTCGAAAAAGAGGCGCCCTTCGGTGTCCGTTTCATCAGAATCAAGACTTGTGATATCGCGATCCAAAAGGGCTTCTACAATCGCTTCGACCATAGGTTGTGGATTCTCAATATCGGCTTCCAAGACGATCCTTTCCTCCTCCCTTCCCAGACCGCGTTGCAGCCGAATCTCGAGGATAAGTTGCTCTGGATCCTCCGCCCGGTCCATGAACCCGTCAATTACCCAAGCCGAACGAAAGAACTCGGATGTTTTCTGGGCCAGTCCCTGTTCAAGGGTTAAGCGCTGAAGCTCATTCCGATCCAACAGAAAGATGTTGGGTTCTTTCCCCAGTCGATAGCCCAGCAGAACGGCGAGCTGGTCGGCGAGACTCTCTAGTCCACTCGATCCGTTCGTGCCGATCCGCGGAATGGAGACAAGAAGGGCATCCTCTCCCGTCACGCGAAGACGAGCTTCATTGTTCCGCACACCTTTTTCAACCACCTCCTTCGTCCAAGAGTCGAAATCCGATTCCCCCGTGTAGAAGTACGTCGCAAGGATCAATCCGGTCGCCGTTGAGACGATTCTCGCTTCGATAGTAGCCTCTATTTTTCTAAGATAGAGTATGGCATCGGCCCCCGTAAGCGCACCCAATTCGGAGGCGACCTCACTTGCAAATTCGGCCCGGAGGCTGCGTTCACCCATCAGGACCCGCAGTTGGGATCGATCCACAAGAGTAATGTCAGGTGTCTTCGATAAGGTCGCTTCCAACAAAAGGGCCGGGTCGTCAAGTCCCTCGCTTAGCTGGATAATTCCAACCTTGATGGGCCTTCCGTCGGGCTGCAGCACCGAGTCATCATTCTCGCTTTGCAGAGAATTGAGGATCGAACCAAGCTCCCAGGAGTAGTTTTCGCGTTTCACGGGACGATTCTCATTCGATGCAGAAAGCAAATAAGTGAATGGCTCGTAATCGAAGAATGCGAAAGGTTCCGGCTCTTCCGCTCCAGCGGCAAGCAAGCGATCATAAATAGCTTTGTTCCCCAACGCGTCGGCCCAAAGAATCGCCGCATTATCATTCGCGCCCGGATCGACGCCGGCTTCCAGGAAACGCTCCACCATGGAAAGGTTGTGAGCCATAACCGCAGATACCAAAGGACTTCCTAATTCAAAGCGTACGCCCCGTAACGAAACGCCCTCATGCATGCCTTGATCGAGGCTGAGCCCTTTCTCGATAAGCTTCTCGAGTGCAATCTCATTGTCGTAATAGACTGCGACTGAAACGATCGACGGGTGGATCCTCGCCCAGTTTCTCCGCAGTAGAAAATCTACCATTTCATTATTATGATTGATGATGGCGTGTTCGAGAACCTCTGCGTACATTCGCTGACTTTGCGGGAGGAGGCCGATCTCCACACAGTATTCCAAAAGCTCAGGATCGGCTCGCGAGATCTGCTCGGGCCAATCACTACCCCTCTGTCGATATCCCAAAATCTCTTCCACAGCCTCCGAACCTTCACGGACGTAGAGTTGCAGGGTTTCCAAGTTGCTCTGGAGTGCAGCCCCAAAATCTTCTGTGACCGGCGATCGTCCGTCGCTCCGTGAACTCCAATCGTAACCTCGATCCGCCAGAAGCTCCATGATTTCAGGCTGTTCAGCGCTGATGGCGTGCCACATCAGTGTGTGGTAGTCCCCGTCGATCTGACCGACCGGTATCCCCTTGTCGAGTCCGGCGATCACTCCCTCGGCATTGCCGAGGCGGATCGCATAAATCAGATCGATGAAATCATCCTCAGTGATTTCCGAGGAGGCTTCCACGGAGAGGGACTGCAGTGCCGCACACAACGCCACGAGCCTCAGCAATGAGTTCAATATCTTCGAAAAAAATGGGGGGACAGACTTAAACTTGGGATGATTCATTCGGGGAATAATGGAAATCTCGACTCCACGCTAGATTGTCCTGATTTCCGCGCAATCTTCAAATGGGATTGATGTGGCACTGCGGAGTTGTAGCTATCTACATCGGCAGCCAAAGGCATTGATCATGGTCAATCGTCAAGCGCCGTCGCTCAATCGATTCTTCGCTTCGATCCAGCGACTCATGAATTCCGTGCTGCGGTGCCGATGGTGGCGCAGCATACGGCCGATGAAGTGATTTTGGCGGCTTTCGGCGTCCAGGGATTCTATTTGCTGGATCAGCCTAGGCTTCCAATTCTGGGCCAGGAAACGCTCTTCAACAATCCGATAGCCCTGCCGCTGCACCCTTTCCCATCTCTCCGGATGGGTGTAGACCTCTACTGCGGTTTGGGCAAAACCGGGCGCATCCGCTTGGATCGGGCAGCCCCAGTCAATTGGGCCGTTCATCGATTCGGCCGCAATCGGTGTCACCACCGTCGGCGTGCCGGAACAAAAGCCGTCCGCGACCTTCCCCTTCTGCCCGGCCCCAAAACGGAGGGGCGCTAAATTCACCCGGTAGCGTTCGAGCGTATGCAACGCATCCCCGGCCCGACCGCAAAAGTGAATCCCCTTCGCGGGGTTCTCCAGTTGGCGTGCCTTACCCGGCTCATAGGAGCCGTAGAGGTGGAGGGCTGCGTCGGGCAATTGCTGACGAAGGATCGGCCAGATTTCGGCACAGCACCAGCGAACGGCATCCCAGTTGGGGGCATGGAGGTAATTGCCGATCATGACAAAATCTTTCCGGTCCTCGTAGGTGGACGTCGAGGGAACCGGCGCCTCCAACATCAGAGGCAGATAACTCAGCTGCGTGGCGGGCACTTGAAAGACCGATTGCAGGCATTCGATCTCGAACTCGGAAATCATCAGGCTCAGATCCGAGCGAAAGATCGCGGCAATCTCGCGGAGTGCCACGTCATTGAAAAGATTCAGGGCCCCACCCTCCTTCAACTGCTGCTCCCGGGCTTCCCGTAAGCAATGGAGATCGATGGTATCGAGAACGCGCAACGCCTCCGGACAGGCTTTTTCAATCCGCCAGCCGAACTGCTCCTCCGTCATATAGCGGTCGAACACCACGAAGTCGGGCGCCAGCGCTTGGGCCCACTCATCGAAAGCGTCGTCATTGACCTGAATTTTCGCGGTCGACACCCCCTTTTCCACCAAATCGACGGAATGCTCGTTCGGCTGCGCCGACGTCGCAAAAGTCACCGACCACCCGGCCTCCAAAAAAGCCTCGATCAGCCCCAAAGTCCGCGCGCCCGCCGCACTCGAGCGAGGCTCCGGCCAAACTTTACCGATGACTAAGACTTTCATTGAATGATTAAGATCCAGCAGAGCTGAAAACCGCTTATAGCTCGCTGATGACCAATGGATAGGCGATCGGATGAACCGGAACAAGGGCTGTTTCTCGATTTCGGGATAAGTTTATCGAGACAAAGAATCAGCCCACAACCGCGCAAAAAATAAGGTTCATCGTCGATTGGCGGGAAAGAAGTAGCAAAGAAGCGGAATCGAAGTTAACTGATGTTGTAACTACACTAACATCAATCACTTCAAAACCGCTTCAACATGAAGTCTGTACTATGTTCCCTGTTTTGGGAAGGCTACACTTTGTATAAACACAAGCATCTGGGAAAAGGGCATTTGTTGTTCATCCTAGAGGCCCTAAACGATCCGGTCTGTGGAGGTTGTGGGCAGAGTTGCCGGAGGATTCACGACCAGTCGCTGCGCCGTATTAGCGACTGTGATCTGTTGGATCAGCGGTTAAGTCTGGAGTTGAGTGTCCGTCGGGTTCGCTGCGGGCGCTGCGGGACGAAGACCGAACGCATTGCG
>NZ_JACHVA010000112.1 GCF_014230055.1 Puniceicoccus vermicola
AAAAAATTAACAACCTATATCGCACTGAGGTAGGAAGCCACCGAGGGCGTCCGGTTGGAAACCTTGACGCTACGCTCAATGGGATTTGGTGGATATTGTGCACGGGCTCGATTTGGAATCAGTTGCCTGAACGTTATGGAAAATGGAACAGTGTTTGGCGGTGTTTTCGCCGCTGGTGTGGTTCAGGCATGTGGGGATGGATTCTGCAGAATCTTACGGAACAGCACTCTGACTACGAAATCGCCTTGATGCTGGACGGCTCCCATATCAAGGCTCATCAGGACGCTTCCCGGAGTCCCTTAGATTCTGAACAACAAAAACTTGGAAAAACCAAAGGTGGCAGAAATACAAAACTCTCTGCTGTGGTAAATCTTGCCGGAAGAGCCGTTTCCCTTGTCTTGGTTCCCGGCAATGAACACGACAGTGTCAGTGCCATCGAAACCCTTCCCAAGAACTTGAAAGCCAAGTTCGTTCTCGCCGACAAGGCCTATGATGCCAACCGCATCAGAAGTCATATTGAATCGGCGGGAGGGTTCTGCGTCATCCCTCCTAAAGCGAATCGAAAAGAGACGATCTCTTACGACAAGGAAATCGGTAGGCTTCGAAGAATCGTCGAAAACTTCTTCTGCAGAATAAAATCATACAGAAGAGTCGCTACACGATACGAGCAACTCCCCCAAACCTTCCTCGGATTCGTAACTCTCTCTGCAATAGTAGATTGGATTAAATTTGAATTTGTCCACGCGGCCTAGTGTTACCGGCCCGTTCTACCCATTGGATCATTCGGTTCGTCAACTCGTTTTCCGGAAATGTTCTAATGTCTCGATCAGAATAGCCTTCCTTCTTTAGCTGATCGAAAATCGCTGCCAAACAGTCATTAAGCTCGTACCAAATTTCGGTTGGGCTTTTAGGGGTAGCGTTCCCTTCCTGAACGAGCCAATTCCGGACTATCCGAACAACTTCAATAGGCTCGCCTCCATGCGATTTAATATCTGAGTTTGAAAGATCGGAGATTGCGGCCTGAAACCGGTAACGCTCCTCTTCTACGATTAGAATCTTCTTCTCTCGATGATTCTGAGTTCCTAAATATTTCGCGCCGAGATCGATACCTAATTCCAAGGGCATATTTAGCCTGAAAATCTCACCAACTTTTTTTGCCTTGCATCTGGATAAATCGTGAATGCCGAATTTGGAATCCTTGACCAAGTCGAAAATCTTATTGATTCGGGCCTCACCGCTGTCAGCGCGTTCAAGCGAAAACCTCGGATTAAATCTCAGTCTTATTACGGTGAAAACTATTGCTCTGAAAAGGTCCCAATAATCATCATCAAAAGGACAATTTATGAACACGTTTCGATTTTCTCGCACCGTCAGCCCTTTGGCGGGAATGGGTCCTTTCCATATGAATTTCGCTCCCTGATTCTCCCGTTACTTCCATGAATATACAATTCCCCAGACTCCTTTTTGGCTGTCTGCTTCGCATAATCGATTGCTTCGTTTTGAGTCCCGAAGTTTCGAATGGATCGAGAAGCCCCAGAACGCCTGACGCTCCACTTTCCACGAGGATTTTTGACGACATGGGTACCTGACTTTTTCATGCTTTCAGGATAGCTCGGAAAATTAGCAAATCAACCCCTTTTATATAGTTCTCAAGCTGGGTGCAAAAAGACAGTTACTCTCCATTGTAACCAAGGAAAAGGGGCGGGAGGGGGGCCGCTGCCGCGGTCGCCCCTCGCCGCCCCGATTTCGCTTGGTTAGGACCGGTTGAGGACTTCGCAGTTTCCTACGATGAGTTGATCCTTGAAGATCCGTTGGCGGCCCTCCTCGAGGGTGATCGGCTTGAAATCCGGTTCAGCCGGACTCTTGATGATCTCCTCTCCCTGAAAGGTGATGCGGGAATCCTCGACCGGATCGAGAATCTCTTCCCACCGAATAACTCCGGGTTGCGTAGCCAACTCGTGACTAACGAGGACCAGATTTCCCGATCCATCCTTTTTCTTAATGAGGCGCGCGCCACTGGATACCACGATCCCATGGACAAACAGACCCGTCTCTTCGATTTTGATTTTTTTCGTTTTTCATGATGATTCCTCCAATTGGAGATAGTCGCTCGTGTTGTTGATTTGAATTTTGCCGTTGCCCAGGTAGCGACCTTCCCTCGCCAACGACAGGATTTGTTTCCCGAGAATTTCCCTGTAAGGTTTCTCGAAAGTGATTTGGCGAAACCGGTCCAAACGGTCCCGCAACAAAGCGGTTCGATTCCATCTCTCGATCCGTCGACCGATCGTCTCATCCCTCCTCTTTCTCTTCGTCTGAGGCGGCTCTTTTTCTGGCCGACGCTGGCCGCTTCGAGAGTGCCGAACGTTTCGCGGAGGAATCGCTCGATTTCCCATTGGGGATGCATCGGGCGGCGGGTAGCCCGAGAGGGCCGGAGCAATCCCCGAGCGGTTAGGCGGTCAACGGTCGCGGGTGACTGTCCAATCTTCTCAGCAACCTCCACTTGGGAGTATGCGAGACGACAGGACTGTTGTGTTTGATGGCGTTTTCATAACGCCACCAGAAAACCATTTCTCGCCCGAAAATTCAGTGGACAGGCTTCCAGAATCTCAGTCCATTGACACATCTGCCCCGATGAATGGCTTGAACGACAAAGATAAATTCTTATCTTTGTTTTTTTGTGGACGCGGCAGAAATCGAGAACATGAGCACCGAAGAACGCCTTCGAGCCATGGAAATGATTTGGAATTCCCTTCAAAAGGAAGAGGCCCAACTCGATTCTCCCTCTTGGCACGCAGAAGTTTTGGAAGAACGCCGATCCAAGATTGATCAAGGACAAGCTGAATTTGTTTCGCTCGATGAGGCAAAGAAGCTCCTTGAGGAATGAATCCGAAGAGGGTCAACCTCATTCGCGAAGCGGTTCAGGATCTTCGCTCTGGTAGAGATTTCTACGAATCGGCTGAAACCGGGCTTGGCGGCTACTTCCTTTCCAGCCTCTTTTCGGATCTTGAATCCCTTCGGCTTTTCGGGGGATCACATCCAATTCGATTCGGCTTATCACCGAATGCTCTCAAGGCGCTTCCCCTATGCGGTCTACTACGCTGCCGAAAAAGATCACCTGAATGTCATCGGGGTACTCGACATGCGCAGAAACCCGAAGATGCTCGAAAGAATTCTGGTGAAACGACCCAAATCCTAGGTCTCTTCGCCCTCTCGCCATCCCGATTTCGCTTGGCTAGGACCGGTTGAGGACTTCGCAGTTTCCGACGATGGGCGAATCCTTGAAGATCCGTAGGGTAGATTTCGCTCACCGCCGATTTTCCACGCTTGCCCAAACGGGGCATCCTCGCAAATAGTGTGGATCTTCGGCGGGCCTGTAGCTCAGCGGTTAGAGCAGGGGACTCATAATCCCTTGGTCGTGGGTTCGAACCCCACCGGGCCCACCAGCCTCCGCTTGAGCGAAGCGAAAGCAAGGAGGCTGCCACGCCGGAGATCCGAAGGACGGAGGCGGGCTGGAAACTCCCACCCGGTTCGACGCTCAA
>NZ_JACHVA010000113.1 GCF_014230055.1 Puniceicoccus vermicola
CCGTTTCAGGGGCGTTACAAGGGGATTGTTGTGGAGCCCGGGCATGTATTCGCGCAGGTTTGCCACTACATTCACCTGAATCCGGTTCGTGCGGGGATCGTTTCGGCGGAAAACCTTGGGGAGTATCGCTGGAGCAGCTTTTTTCGCATCGAAAAAAGGAAGCGTCCCGAATGGTTGGATTTCTCAACGGTATTATCCGACTCGGGGGGTCTAGGCGACAATCGGACTGGGTGGAATCGGTATCGGGATTACTTGGTTTGGCTGGCAGAGGATGATTTGGAAAAGAAGAAACTGGCAGAGGCCCAGATGAGCCGGGGCTGGTGTAAGGGATCGAAGGAGTTTCGCAAGGCGATGCGGGATGAAGCGAAGGCGAAGGGGGCGCAATTGGACCGGGTTCGTTTCGAAGGATTGGAGCCGAAGTCCTTGATTGAGGAGCGGATGATGGTTTGGGAGGAGGAACTCGTTCAGGCGGCGACGGTCGCCGGGATTGACCTCGGAGCCCTTCCCCGGCCGAAAATGTCGCGGGAAAAGTGCCTGTTGGCAGCGGTAATGAAAAAACGGACCTCGGTTTCCAACCGTTGGCTGGCCGAACGACTCGCCATGGGTTCGGTGTCAACCCCGACGCAAGCGGCAAAACGGGCGAGTGAGAATCCGGGAGTCAGAAAAGAAATCGAGAGAATTGAAAAGGCCCTGGAGTGAACCTTTGGCGTGAACGATGATCCATTGTCAAAAATCAAGACCTGACGTCATTTGGTCTTCACTGACGTCATTTGGTCTTCACCAAAGAAAACGCATTAGCAACCCGTAGCCCAAAGGCGCTCAGCGGCTTGTTCAACCATCGTTCAAGTCCGAGCTTCGTCCCTCACCTCGGCTAGAACGTTTATTGTTCGATCCGCTTCCTTTTCTGAATGCCCTTCCGAATTCCAAGGAACAGAAATGTAATAGTGCCTACCATCACCAAAAAGGTAGCAGGAACCTGAGGGATGTCATCGTGTGTGCTCTCATATGCGATCGGATACAACAGCATCCAGATCAATGCTACAGTGAACAGGGCTTCATATCTTTCTTTGATTCTTTTAAATTCAATCCATATCGTTGCGATCACTACGGTGAATATGGTTGGAACTGCTAGAATCGCATATTCGTCTTCAATGATACGGTTCTCTTGTAGCATCAGCATGAAGTATCCAGCCATAAGAGTAACTCCGATGATGTAGAGTGGGGTTATGAACTCGGGGATCTTCTTCTTTTTCATTCTGTCATCCAACGTCGAGGCTAGGCGTCCCGGCCTGAGAGGTCCAGCGTTCTATTGGTTGACGATTTCACGGGCGGTAACGACGGGTTGCCTATGCAGATTGGTTCAGGGAATCTTGTTTTCTTCTTTTTCTCCATTTCGAATAGCAAAAACTTAACGCAGTTCCGAGGAGCACAAGCAGAAAGAACCCCCAGTAACCGACGCCATTCCATCCAAAAATTGGATTCAGGTCAAAATCTCCAGTTGCCTTCCATTTATTCACGTGAGCACAAAATAGAGCAGAATAAAAACGATAAATCCCCATCCCAGCAGGGTTTTCAATTTGGACTCTCTCGCTTTTTTCAAAATTCTATCTCCTGAACGT
>NZ_JACHVA010000114.1 GCF_014230055.1 Puniceicoccus vermicola
CCGTTTCAGGGGCGTTACAAGGGGATTGTTGTGGAGCCCGGGCATGTATTCGCGCAGGTTTGCCACTACATTCACCTGAATCCGGTTCGTGCGGGGATCGTTTCGGCGGAAAACCTTGGGGAGTATCGCTGGAGCAGCTTTTTTCGCATCGAAAAAAGGAAGCGTCCCGAATGGTTGGATTTCTCAACGGTATTATCCGACTCGGGGGGTCTAGGCGACAATCGGACTGGGTGGAATCGGTATCGGGATTACTTGGTTTGGCTGGCAGAGGATGATTTGGAAAAGAAGAAACTGGCAGAGGCCCAGATGAGCCGGGGCTGGTGTAAGGGATCGAAGGAGTTTCGCAAGGCGATGCGGGATGAAGCGAAGGCGAAGGGGGCGCAATTGGACCGGGTTCGTTTCGAAGGATTGGAGCCGAAGTCCTTGATTGAGGAGCGGATGATGGTTTGGGAGGAGGAACTCGTTCAGGCGGCGACGGTCGCCGGGATTGACCTCGGAGCCCTTCCCCGGCCGAAAATGTCGCGGGAAAAGTGCCTGTTGGCAGCGGTAATGAAAAAACGGACCTCGGTTTCCAACCGTTGGCTGGCCGAACGACTCGCCATGGGTTCGGTGTCAACCCCGACGCAAGCGGCAAAACGGGCGAGTGAGAATCCGGGAGTCAGAAAAGAAATCGAGAGAATTGAAAAGGCCCTGGAGTGAACCTTTGGCGTGAACGATGATCCATTGTCAAAAATCAAGACCTGACGTCATTTGGTCTTCATCCGCCTGATCCAGCAACTGCTCGGACACGCCCGGCTCGACACCACCCAGATTTACACCGAAGTGGCCATCAAGGCCCTCCGAGAGGTCCATGCCAGAACGCATCCCAGCGCACGCTCTTGAAGGCTTGAAGAATCCCGGAAAACGGTCATCTTATTGATCATGAACGCAGCCGAAATCATCGAAGAGATCCAACGCCTTCCCGAAGATGAACGGGGTAAGGTGATTGAGTTCGTGCGTCATCAGCCCAACCAAGAGACGCTGGAGGCGATGCGGGAGCCGACCGAGGGGCTTCCCCGGTTCGAGACGGTCGAGGACCTTTTCGAGGAAATGCGCGGCTGATGCTCCGCCTTGTCCGCAAAAGCCGCTTCAAGAAAGACTTCAAGAAGCTTCTTTCCTCGGGGAAGGACTTGGAAAAGCTCGGTTCGGTCATAATGGCCCTGCAAGCGGAGGAGTCCCTGCCCAAGCACAACCGCGACCACGCCTTGACGGGGAATTACGCCGGTCACCGGGAGTGTCATCTAGAGCCTGATTGGCTACTGGTTTACAAAGTCGAGGAAGGACAGCTAATCCTCGTGCGCACGGGCTCACACAGCGAGCTGTTCGGCTGATTTTTCCTTAGCTGCCTTGCCTCCTGTCGGGCGTGTTGTTCGTCGGAAATGGCCTTGCATCGGAGCCAGTCGGAACGCACTCTTTAAAGCGTTCCCATGGTCGCCTTCAACGAAAGCTTCGCCCCCGCAAAACCCGTCCGCAGTCCCAAAAACCGCGTCGGGAATTTTTTTGGCCAAGAGGGTGACTTGCGTCGGGCGAATCGGCTGCCAGGCCAGTATCCGTGCCAGGAAAACGGGCATGATTACGGTAGGACCGCGTCGGGTATGTTTTATTACGGCTTCAGATACTACGACTCCGAAACGGGACGGTGGGCGTCGCGTGATCCGATCAAGGAAGAAGGTGGGTTGAACCTGTATGGGTTTGTTGGGAATGATGGGGTAAATTCGTGGGATATTCTGGGGCTAGAGGATGATTCAAAAAAAGCCTGCTGTGATGTTGAGCGATTTAGTATGGTGGTAGACCGGTGGGATAAAAAGACTGAAGGTGGAGAGTTTTCGTTGAATTTAACAGTTTTATTTACGCTGATTTTAAAGAAAGGATCAGAAAAATCAGATTGCATAATTTATCAAAAGCTAAACGGAGCCACATCAATGCAAGTGAAGTTTTTCGACAAATGGATTCCATGGCCTGAATTATTTGATGATGATTATGACGTTCCAAAGAATTCTAGTTCAAAATATTGGTGGGATGGTCAAAAATGGCTTCTTCCAGATTGGGGGAATTGGGCTGGTGATAGACTTGCCACATTTAACGATGTGCCGGGCGTTTATAACGCAAGTAAGTCTAATTTTCCTATCAGGTTTGATATGAAATTTAGGACTGTTGTTGCTGACAAGAAAACAGGAGAGGAACAAGCCGATTTAGAATCGGTCGATCTTGATCGACTACAAGTCAATGGAAGATGGGAAACACATATTTAAGTTATGATTTTTACTGGAGAAAAATTAAAATTATCTTTACTTGTTCTTTCCGTCTTTGTCTCAAATTTCGTGGTGCTTGAAAATTTATCAGCACACGAAAGTAATGAGGATAGTGATTATTATGTGGTTTCCGGAACGGTGATAAGTTACGAAACCGTAGAATACATGGGAAATAAGTATTCAATGCTTCTTTTAGGGATTGATAGGTGCTACAAGGGGAATTTTGATGAAGGTAAAAATATAATAGTTTATCCTCCCGCAGGAGGGTCTAAGTTAGACGCAAATATGATTGATAGTGATTTTAGCAAAATCGACTCAGCTGGATTATTTAGGATCGAAAATGATTCCCGATTAAATAGAAAGTACTACAAGGTGACTGAGTTTTATGAGAAATCTCTCTTCGAATGGCCCTTGTCTATTCGTATTGTTGATAAAGTTTTTGGAACACCCGAATGAAGAAGAGGTAGATGACATGGGAGGAGTTGCCAGGAGCGAATGAACGCTTAACTGATTTTCCGTACCATGAAAAACCAAACCGAACAACTCACACCCACGTCACCGAAACAGACTGAAGCGAAAGTGGAAGTCATCAAGCTTGGAATGGACATTCACAAACGACAATACGTAGTCGTTCAACAGGTCGAAGGGGAAGGGCCGAAGGCACCGCAGAGGTTTACTCCGGAATCGTTTTTATCGTATTTGGCTAAATTGAGAAAAAGGGCAAAGCGTGTGATTACTTGCTACGAGGCTGGGTGTTTTGGTTATGTTCTCCACCGTCAACTGGAGGGGATGGGCATTGAAAACCTTGTGGTGCGCCCCCGCAACTGGGACGAATACGGATCGAAGGTGAAGACCGACGGACGGGATGCTCGCGAGCTGTGCAGTTGCCTGGATCGCTGGTTGGCGGGTAATAAAAACGCTTTAAGTGTGGTGCGTGTGCCGACCGAAGAGCAGGAACGCTCGCGCAGTCTGAGCCGCCAGCGCGAGACCTTGGCGAAGGAGTTGAAACGTTTGCAGAACATCGGCCAGAGCAATGGACGCTATTATGGGATTGAGCTGAAGATGAGCTGGTGGAAGCCATGCCGATGGCGGGTGCTGGAGAAGGAGCTTCCGGATTGGTTTGTTGCGATCATCGCACCAATACAAGTCGTACTTACGACAATCAATGCTCAGCTCAAGGAGGCGACGGGGAGGGAAGAACGCCAAGCCAATCGCAAGTTGCCGGTAGGGCTTGGGGCTTTGACCGCTTCCGTCCTTGATCAGGAGTTCCGGGACTACTCCAGGTTTAGCAACCGCCGGCAGGTAGCGAGTTTTACCGGTTTGTGCCCCAGTGAACAGTCCAGCGGCGCGACGCATCATCGCGGGAGCATCAACAAGCACGGGAATCCGAGGATCCGTTCAAAGTTGATTGAGGCCTGCTGGCGCCTCCTTCAGTTCCAGCACGATTACGAACCGATCAAACAGTGGCGATTACGCTTTGCCGAGCAGCCTCCGGGGAAGGCACCCAAAAAGAAAATGATCGTCGCTATCGCACGACGGTTTGCGGTGGACTGGTGGCGTATCAACACCGGTCAAATCCAACCGGAGGATGTTGGTTTGCGAGTGGATTATCCGGCCTCTTATGCAGCCAAGGCTCTCAGAGAAGGAAGAATCGTCAAACACTACGCTTAAGCCGAATCACTTTTACCGAATTTGGAACGGAGGCCTGCGCGGACTGACCCCTGGTTCTTAGAAGAACCGATCTAAAGATGGCGCGGCCTTTGTTCCTCTTGCCGATTGAATAGATCAACTTGCACTGCCAGAATTGAACGTGGCATGTGCGGATAGCAGGTTATGCCCGGCACACCGCCGACTGCATCAGCAGGGGAAACGTTCTGAACTACAACCCATAATTTGGGGGCTCATCGCCTCCCCAAACCCCGGCTAGGGGAACAATAACGAAGCAAAAAAAACATGAAATAAAGCCGACGCATACTCTCTTGACAAAATCTCCCATAGCAGGGGTCAAACGCAAAATATAAAGATTTGACCACACTCCCCTGATCCAATTTCTAGATTTGGGATGACAGCCAGACGGGGTCTGGTCCAATTATCTATGTTTTCGGATCTAGCGAATTTCAGAATATCCGTAGGTGCCCGATTCCCCCACCGAAACCCGCTTCAGCCGGGATTGAGTTTTCCGCCGACGGCCTTCGCCCCTCCCGATTCCAAACCGGAGAAAGAAACCGACGGCGTCAGCGGGGAATGGCGCGAACTTCTGCGGGCGGCCATTCGTAATCCTAACCGTGCTCAAAATAACAATCCTCTCCTCCCCCTTTTGCGAGTTTTTGCCCCCTTTGCGGCGAAACCTTCCCCGCACCTCGCGGTTCGCAGGGACCTCCTTCAACACACTGCGGTCCGACAAATCGCCGTTGGAAGCGTTGGAGGGGGAGTACAGCACTAGGGTCCTTCCCCCCTCGCCGACGCACCGCAGTTCCCTTGACCTTGAGCTATAAATGCAGGAAAAATAGACACCTCTGCAACAGGGCAATACCATGAAATCGCGAGCCAATCCTCAACCGTTTATCCGAAATCACTCACTACCGCCGCGACTTTGCATGGTCCTCGGGCTTCTCCTGTTTGCGCCGATGTGGGCGGATGACGAAATCGACAAGCCGGTTCTGACATTCTTCAACTGGACCGCCTACGTTGACGAGGAGGTCATCGATGAGTTCGAAGAGGAATTCAACTGCTCGGTGAAACAGCTCTACTATCAGTCAATGGACGACCGGGATGAAAAGATTTTGCGAGACAATGCCAAAGGCTATGACGTCATAATGGTCGGCGGATCCGATGTAGCCGAATACGCATCCACAGGCTGGATCATGCCGCTCGGCGAGGAAAATATTCCCAACTTTAAACACCTCGATCCGCGTTGGACTGAAGCTTGGCCGCAGACGGATACGCATGCCATCCCATACTTGTGGGGCACCTCCGGCATTATCTACCGCTCCGACTTGGTGAAAGAGGAGATCACAAGCTGGAAGCAAATGTATGAGCCGAAAGAATACCTCGGGGGTCACATCATGCTTTCCGACACCCACCGAATCGCTCTGGGCCATGGTTTGGTCGCGCTGGGCTATTCCTACAACTCCGAAGTTCCCTGGCAACTATCGGAATTGCAGGAATTACTCGAACAGTTGAAACCTTATGTGCAAACCACCGGGTATTTTAAAACGGACGCCAGCTCCGGTATTGTTTCGGGAGATACTTGGATGGGACAAACATGGAATGGAGACGCACTTCTCCTGCAGCAGAGAAATCCCGATATCCGCTACGTTATCCCCGAGGAGGGAAGCGAGATTTGGGTCGATTATCTCACGGTATCCAGCCAGTCGGAGCACCCGGAATTGGCGAAGGAGTTTATCAACTTCTTGCAGGATCCCGAGAACAACGCACGCTGCGCCTTAGCCCTTCAATTCGCCTCCCCCAACCGTCAATCCGCAGATTTCTTGCCGGCTGATTTCCTCGACAACCCGATCATTTATCCCTCGGAGGAAGAATTGGACTCCTGCTTTTTTCAGCTCTCGGTTTCTCCCAAGACACAGAAACGGTTGATTACGATTTGGTCGCAATTCGCAAACTGATCTGGCGGGAGGGGATCGATGAAGCTTCGGACCAAATTGCTAGGCTTTCTCGTTCCCCTGGTTGCCGTACCCCTGCTTTTCCTCGGCTGGATTGGGTTCAAGCAGTTGAGTGCCGAAGCGGAGGAAACGATACTTCGGGAAATGAACACCTTGCAGTCGCAGTTGGCCCGGGGAGCGGACACCCGCCTGCAAACGGCACAGTCGAACGCGAAGCTTTTCTCCGAATCCGGCCTGCTCAAGGATTTCATTTTTGCCAGCGAGGCGGATCGCTACCGATTCGTTTTGCTCCCGCTCCTCGAGCTTTTCTCCGGATACAACCGCGCCTATCCGGACTATTATCGAATCCAGGTGGCGTCTCCAACCGGTGAAGAACTCGCCGCCTTTGATCCCCTCGCCAGCTCTTCCTATTCCGAACAGGAAATGATCGATCCCTCTTTTTTCGAGAGGATCTCAGCGAGCAGCCAACCGATTCATGCCGAATACCGCTTTGATCCCGGGATCGACCGTTGGTCTCTTTTCGTCAGCCAACAGTTGAAATTCCTCGATCCCACCTTCGAGGATTCGACCATTGCGACACCGAGTCTGCGCGGCTACCTGATTCTTACGGTGGGCTTGGACGACCTGCGGGAACAAATCCAGCGGATTCACCCTGGCCAAACCGGTCAAAACTTTCTCACCACGCCCGAAGGAGAGATCCTCTTCCCGAAAGTCACGCAGATCCGTCAGAAGAAACTTACCGAAGAGATTACCAGCGAAATTCAAACAATGGCGGTTTCCGGGGCAGACTTTGAAGTAAAACTGGGAGATACGGCGTTTATTGCCGACGCCAAAGAAATCGAGGGCGGGCCCCTACTTGTCTCGATCCTGCCGCGGGAGGAATTGACGAGAGCCGGACGCGAACTGGGGCTGGCCGTTATCGTGATATGCGTCATCGCCATTATCGGAACCGTCGTCTGTCTCTTTCTTGTGCTGAAATTTGCAGTTACCTCTCCGCTCCAGGTGCTGGGCGATGGAGCCAAGCAAATCGAATCCGGCAACCTTGACGTCGAGATCGAGATCAAGGGAAACAGCGAATTGACTGCCCTTGCCCACCAATTCAATGCCATGGCCCGTGGGATTAAGGAGAACAAGCGTCTTCGCGATGCCGCGCAAGCAGAGGCACTGAGCAACAAGGAACTCGCCATCACCAGCTTGGAGAAAGCGGACCGCCTCAAGGACGAATTTCTGGCCAACACTTCCCACGAACTGCGAACTCCCCTACACGGGATGATCGGAGTCGCCGAGTCCCTGCTCAGCGGTTCGGCCGGTTCGTTATCGGATCGGGCCACTTCGAACCTGGAACTCATCGTTGCCGGCGGCCGGAGACTCGCGAACCTGGTGAACGATATTCTGGATTTCTCAAAACTCCAGAACGACGATCTGCGACTCAACCTAAAGGCAGTCGATGTCCGTTCCGTGTGCAGCCTCGTCATGACCACACTGCAACCGACCCTGAAAAACCGCGATATCGAACTCAGGTCGAACATTGCGGAGGACCTCCCGCTGGTCACGGCAGACGAAAACCGCCTCCAGCAGATTTTCTACAACATAATCGGGAACGCTCTCAAGTTTACGGAGCAGGGGCATGTCGAGATCAGCGCAGTTCTGAAGGGAAAAAACGTTGAGGTCGCTATATCCGATACAGGCATCGGGATCCCCGAAGATCAACGAGAAGTGATTTTCAACTCTTTCCAACAACTCGATTCGGCAGCGGATCGAACCCAGGGAGGAACCGGATTGGGCCTTACCATTACTCGAAAACTAATCGAATCCCATGGGGGTGATATTCGCGTGGAGTCCACCGTCGGGGAGGGAAGCGTATTCTCGTTCTCCCTCCCAATCGCTTCTCACCAAATCAAACCGGAACTCTCCGAAGATCCTCTGCAAAGCGGGGTAGCCAAGATACCTGCACCGGAGCCCCTCCCCGTGACGATTGATCCAGTGTCGAGCGATCCTCTCGACCTCCTGAATGGAAAAGGTCGAACGATCCTCGTCGTCGACGATGAACCGATGAACTTGAAGGTTGTGGAGAACCATTTGAGCCTCTGCAAATTTTCCATTCACCTGGCTTCGAGTGGGAGCGAGGCACTCGAATGGCTCGAAACTCCCGGAAACCAACCCGACCTCGTCCTGCTCGACGTGATGATGCCGCGCATGAACGGGTTCAAAGTCTGCGAAATCATTCGAAAAACCCATCCCCCGACGGATCTTCCCATCATCTTTCTCACCGCCCGCAGCGCTCCGGAAGATATAGCCGAGGGCATGGCGGTGGGAGGAAACGACTACATTCCCAAGCCGTTCGCTCAGAAGGAATTTTTCGCCCGCATTCAGCTCCACATGGAGCTGGCGGAATCCAGTCGCACTTTACGGGATTGGACGCTTACGCTGGAGGAGCGGGTTCTTGCGAGGACGAAGGAGCTCGAACGGGCAAATCAGAGGCTCGAGAAGCAGAACGAGATATTGGTCGAGAACGAGAATCTTCGCCGGGATATGGAAAGGATTACCCAGCATGACCTGCGCTCACCCATCGCGGGAATCATCAGTCTCGCTGAAATCATCCTGGAAGAACACGAAGATAACACCACAGCAGAAGAGCTTAAATCGATTATCGATAGCGGCTACGATGTCCTGAATATGATTACCCAAACGCAGGATATGCATAAGCTGGAGGATGGCTCCTACAACCTCCAGATCAAGGAATTCAATCTCGTTGAAGCGCTATTCCGTATCGGAAGGGACACTACGGATCTCCAGCAGAAAAAGGAATCGAAACTGGTAATTAGACTCGACGACCGCAACGCCTCGGCCTCGGACTCCTGGACGGTTCGGGCCGATAAAAGCCTAATCTACCTCGCTCTCTCGAACCTGATCAACAACGCTCTGGAGGCTACCCCCCGGCAAGAGAAGGTTGAGATTTCCCTGTCACGCATCGGGTCAGTCACGAAAATCGACATTCACAATCAGGGAGCGATTCCAGAAGAAGTGCGCAACCGGTTTTTCGACAAATATGCGACTGCCGGCAAAACCAAAGGAAATGGGATCGGCACCTATTCCGCCCAACTCATTATCCGCCATCATGGCGGAACACTTTCCTTCACCACGGACGATTCGACCGGCACCACACTGAGCATCACCCTTCCGGATCCTCAAGGATGATAGCCGGACCAAAGAGCAAAAAGGTGTCAGCCCAATTTTTCATGCATTTCCCGGATAGGTATCCCGGAGATCTCTTCTCTGCCAGTTTCTTGCTTCATGCAGGTTGATTGTTACCCACTGATTTCGAGGAGACTCTTCCGACTCAATCAACCGTGTTTATCCGCGTCATCGCGCGGCTAGAAAGCCGCAGGCGGGTAGACGTGATTTTCGTCAAGCCTCTAAAAATTCCCAAAGCGACTAGAGCAGAGCTCCCCCCCTACGGGATGGATTGAAATCCGCAATTCACAATCTCCGATAGCCCTCAGCGTCGTGCGAAGTGCCTCGCGAATCACCTCACTGGCATTGTTGCAAAGGCCGGATGCAACCTTCTCTCGAACCGCGCGATCCAATTCCGGTGTCAACGAAATGTGCATGGCTACATGCAAGTTTAACTCTTCAAACTTTGTCGATTTTGAGGTGGCGACGATCGGGGGGAAAGACGAATTTCCCTGTTTCTCCATTCAAAGGCCTCGCCCCGAATCTCCTCCTTCCCCAACAGGGCCAACATCCTTAAGCCGTGAGCGGAAACTTGACAACCGGGCAAGGGATAACAAATGTTATAACAATGGCCATAAAAACCAAAGTCCGCAAGATCGGGAACTCCTATGGGATTGTTCTCCCCAAGGAGGCACTGCAGGCCCTCAAAGTGGAAGAAGGCGCGACTCTTTTTTTAACCGAAGCGCCTAATCACACGCTCAACATCAATCCCGAGCAGCCGGGTTTCGGTGAAGTTATGCAAGTTGCTGAGGAAGGCATGCGCCGCTACCGCAATACCATGCGGGAGCTTGCCAAATGAAAGAACCTTTTTGGCTTAGCGAAGAATCGATCCATGCCATCCACCATCTTTCCGTGTCACGATTTGGTGGCACGGACGGCTTGCGTGACGATGCTGCATTATCGAAATCGCTGCAGCGGCCGCTGCAGCACTTTAGCTATGCGGAACCGAAGCCTACGCTCTTTGAACTCGCGGCAATTTATGGCTCTGCGATCGTGAAGAGCCACCCCTTTCTGGATGGGAACAAACGAACGGGATTCATGGCCGCCTATTCTTTCCTCGGGATCAACGGTTACCAGCTCACCGCCTGCGAAGAGGAGGCTGCCGTTCAAATCCTCGCGCTCGCTGACAGCCGCCTGAGCGATGCCGAACTCGCAGCTTGGTTGGAGGTGAACTGCCGGAAGAAGACGTAACGTACACCCAAACGAAATCGGATCTTGGTTTTAAACTGAATTGCCCCCCTTCTGGTCCTTCCACGCGAGCTGCTGAACTACCTTGACCGAGTGATCATTTCATTTTTCGGTATCGCCGATCCAAAGAGAACTTGGAACAAACAACACTAGTTGATGTCGGCAGTTGCGGGCCAAGGCCGGAATGGCACTAGATTAAGCCGGGTTACGAAGCTTGGTTGTAAAAAAAAGACTGGGCTGAACCCCCTCCACCCCCGACATAGTCGGGGGTCCCCCTCCCCTGCTTGCAGGGGAGGAGTCTGAATCAAGAAATATAATTCCCCTCCTACTCGTAGGAGGTGGGGAGGTTCCGCATTTCGGATCAGCCCTTAATCCAGTGCAATTCGCCCGAGGCCGCACGACTACGATCCGAGGTGGAAATTTGGTTCTTTCCGGCGTTTACGCAGTTGCTCCCGCCAGCCTAGCCTATTTCTTTGACCGCATGGCTGACGCAACTCCCTCTATCTGGCCGGAATCGGAAGATCTCCCGGTCCGGTTCGTCTTCTCCTCGTGTGGAGAATCGGCTTGTTCCGACGGAGGCATGACCCTCTACCCTGGATCTGAGACGAGAAGATGACGGCGGAGCATGAAAGACTGGCCGCCGAGGAGCGTCGCGAAGCGGACTGGAAACGCTGGGGGCCCTACCTCTCCGAGCGACAATGGGCCACCGTTCGGGAGGATTACTCCGCCAATGGAGACTCTTGGCGCTACTTTCCCCACGAGCATTCCCGCAGTCGTGCGTACCGCTGGGGGGAGGACGGATTGCTCGGGATCACGGATCGGCAATGTCGCCTCTGCTTCTCTTTTGCTCTCTGGAACGGGGTCGATCCCATCCTCAAGGAGCGTCTCTTCGGCTTGACGGGGCCGGAAGGCAACCACGGCGAAGATGTCAAAGAGTGCTACTACTACCTCGATGCGGTTCCTACCTATTCGTACGCCAAAGCGCTCTATAAATATCCACACACCGCCTTTCCCTACGCGGAACTTATCGCGGAGAATGCGAAGCGGGGCTACGGAGAGAGGGAGTTTGAACTCACGGACACTGGCATCTTTGACGAGAACCGCTACTTTGACGTGGTCGCTGAGTACGCGAAAGCGGGGCCCAACGACATTCTCATCCGACTCACGGTTCACAACCGGGGTCCCGATGCAGCCTCCATTGACATTCTCCCGACCCTCTGGTTCCGCAACACTTGGGAATGGGACTGCGATCACGAAGGTTGCTCGACACGACCCTTTATCACCCAGACCCAAGAGGGAGATTTTCTCGCCTGCCACGAGGGAGTCTCTCTGGAAACCCACCGCGATCTGGGGCGCTACCGGCTATCCCAGCGGACTGACGAGGGCGGCGAAGAAAAGTTATTCACCAACAATACCACGAATCGCGAACTGCTTTTCAATCAGCCGAGCGAAACCCCGTGGAGAAAAGATGCGTTTCACCGCTACGTGATCGGTGGTGAAACTGAGGCGGTCAATCCTCAGGGCAACGGGACCAAAGCCGCTTTCCGTTTTTCGCGGACGATTGCGGCGGGTGGCTCTGCTGTAGTCGAACTGCGACTACGGCCCGATGAGAACTCCGAAGCCGGTTCGGTGGGCGATGATTTTGGAAAAATCTTTGCCCAAAGAATTGCCGAGGCCGAAGAGTTTCACGCCTCGATCGGCCCAGACCCGGCGAAAGATTCAGAGGACGCAACGATCGCGCGGCAAGCCCGGGCCGGACTTCTCTGGTCCAATCAGTTCTATCACTACGTGGTCAAAGACTGGCAAAAAGGCGACCCCGGAAGCCCCCCTCCCCCAGCCGACAGAGTGAACGTGCGCAACCGCGATTGGAAGAACCTCTATGCGCGCGACATCCTATCCATGCCGGACAAATGGGAATATCCTTGGTTCGCCGCTTGGGATGCGGCGTTTCACATGATTCCCTACGCCCAAATGGATCCGGCCTTCGCCAAGAAACAGTTACTTCTTTACCTCCGCGAATGGTACCTCCACCCCAACGGGCAAATCCCCGCCTACGAATTCAACTTCTCCGACGTTAACCCACCCGTCCATGCTTGGGCCGCGCGGCGGGTCTTCGAAGTGGAAGCCGCAGGTGGCAATGGGGACCGCCTTTTCCTGGAGCGCGTCTTCCAAAAGCTGCTCCTAAACTTCAACTGGTGGGTAAACCGGAAGGATACGGACGGTGAGAATCTCTTTGCCGGAGGATTTCTCGGCCTCGACAATATCGGGGTCTTTGACCGCAGCCATCCGCAAATGATCCAAGGCAAACTGGAGCAGGCCGACGCGACCGCGTGGATGGCTTTCTACTGCCTCAATATGCTCGAGATTTCCATCATTCTCGCCTGCGAGCCAGACGGTACCGTGAATACCGCCTACGAGGATATGGCTTCCAAATTTTTCGAGCACTTCGTGCAGATCGTGGAGGCCATTAATCATTTAGGCGGGTCCGGCTTATGGGACGAAGAAGACGGCTTCTATTACGATCAAATTAGCTACGCTGACGGGAAGTCCTGCCGACTGAAAACCCGTTCCCTCGTCGGATTGCTGCCGCTGATCGCGGCAATGCCCCTATCGACCAAGACACTCGACCGCTTGCCTGGATTCAAGAACCGTTTCGAGTGGTTCCTCCGCTACCACAAGGACCTGAGCCGACACGTGGCTCAAGAACAACAGGAGGGCCATACGGACTACCTGCTCGCGATGGCTCCCCGGAACCGACTGCAACGCATCCTCAACTATCTGACCGATGAGGACGAATTCTTATCTCCCCACGGCATTCGATCCCTTTCCCGCCGATACGAAAGCGAGCCCTTCCGCTTTACGGTTGGCGGCAAGACTCTCGACGTCGGCTACCTTCCGGGCGAGAGCGACTCCGGGCTCTTCGGAGGAAACTCCAATTGGCGAGGCCCCATCTGGTTCTCGACCAGCTTCCTTCTCATCGAAGCTCTCCTGCGCTATGATGAATATTACGGAGATGCCGTCTTGGCCACTCTCCCGGAGAATGATTCACCGATCCGGCTGAAAGCGCTCGCCATCCAAGTCGCCTCCCGCATGGCGGATCTCTTTCGCCCCGGTCCCGACGGTGCCCGGCCCTGCCATGGAGGACACCAGCCCTATGCCGAAGACCCTCATTGGAAAGACCTCGTTCTCTTCTACGAGTATTTTGATCCGGAGAGCGGGCGCGGCTGTGGGGCGAGTCACCAAACCGGCTGGACCTCCCTGGTGGCCACGCTTCTGCGCAAGCTGCATGAGGATTCTTATACCGAATTTAGTAAGGTTTGACCGTTATGGTGCCGCGCAATTATGCATGTTTTTTTTGATTCAGGAACGACGTCTTGATTCTTGGGATTCACCGCCCTCTCCACCGGAAATTCTCCGAGCAGAGGCCCGCCCCGTTTTCCAATCTTCTCTACTCGATCATCGACGAACTCCCGAGCAGCATTGCCTTTCCCCACGAGACCTAGCAAATTCGGCCTGGTTATGATCCGACATTTGCTGCTGATTCAATTCAAAGAAGACGTCACCGCTGACCAGATCGACGAAGTCGCCACCCTCTTCCGGCAGATCCCGGAAAAGATCGAAGGGGTCGTCTCCGCCGAATGGGGGGCCAACAACAGTCCCGAGCACAAAAACCAAGGCTATTCCCATGCCGTCCTAATGAATTTCGCCGACGAGGCGGGACGCGAGAACTACCTGCCCCATCCGGAACACGATGCGCTCAAGGCGGTATTTAAACCCCTCATCACTGACATCATCGTGTTCGATTATTCTGCGTAGCGGAACACCCGACCTGATGAAGGTGTAAAGCGAAGACAAGCTGGACGCAGGGAGGACGAACCCGGGCAGACTTTCGCTCTTGCCTCTGAAAATGCTGTGGCAAGGGAAGCCTGCGGTCCTTCGTTTGGGAATCGGCCTTTCTGGTAAGTCCCCGACCCACAAATCGCACGACTCAAGTCATGCGAGAACGGAAGATTCCCATTCCTCCTACCCCTCGAATTCTCCGTGAGCTTCATGCGCTCTGTGAGAATCAATGCGTAGGACAGGAATCGAGCGCGGATTTTTGAAGGTTGGGTAAAAAACAAACGATAAGGATCTCCTCCCCTCTCCATCAAAATTCCGCAGCCAGTCATTCTACCGGAAAACAATTACGGAATACAGAATTAAGGCTTCCTGCTATGATCCGGCAATGCATCAACGACGAACGATCCAGGCTATCTTCTCGTGGGGTCACACACGCCTCACCATTTTCAGCATTTGCGCGCTGGGCGGATCCCACGCTTTCGCCGTACTCCCGATGTCCTCGGGACAAAACACCGCCTCGGGCGGCATAATAGGGGCCGCAGACAATCCTTCCCCGGTCACAAATAGCTTGGACATCACGGGCTCCTATGCTGCCGGCAACCAGGGGGATAATACGGATGGTAGCTGGAGCGCAAACGCGGGGGGCACCTTCGCCTATCGGGGAGTCAGTCTTTCCTCCGAAACCACAGTAAACTCTTTCAATGAGAATGCTGAAGTTTCCGCACGCGGACTCATAGACTACTCCTCTATGGACGTATTGACTTTCGATGCAGTGGAGACCTTCACTCTGACATTCCAAATCAACGGCAGCGTGTCCGTGGGTTTTGCGGGGACTTCCACGAGTTTCCCCGGAGCGAATACCGCATCCTACGCCGGCACAGTCATCGTCAAGAATCCGGATTCCGGACCAGACACCTTTAATAATATCTACGGCGGAACCACGATTGGCTCAACCTCCGTCAGCGCCAACGGTGCGAACCCCACTGACTCTGAGTCCAATATCTTCACCGCAACCATTAATCCGGGGCAGGGATTTATCTTCTTCCAAAATGCCGACATCGATACCGGACAAACCGCCGATGCAAATGGAGTGGGAACCTCCGGAGAATACGGCACTTCAACAGGTTATGCCAATGGTGGGATTGATCTTCTTTCTTTTAAAATAGACGGCATCGACACAAGTGAGATTCATGTATTCTCGCAATCCGGCGAAAACTATTTCGCACCCGTGCCGGAACCCGCAACGACCGCGTTCATCTTCGCCATGGCAGCACTAGCCAGTTGCGGATTGAGACAACGACGCAAAGAATAGACAACCGTTTATCTAGCGACCGATCACGACCTTGGCGGCTTGAGAATCAGTCGGCGGCAAGCACACCGCAAGGAGTCGCCCACACTTGGGATCGCATATCCAGTGTGCGAATTGCTTGGACAATTTCTGATCATAAGTGCGCAAGAACCATGCGTGAATCTGCTCATGAAGGATTCCACCATAGGGCTTCGAGTCGAGAATCGGATGTAAATGAGAAAACAGATCGCGACGTACTCTCACATTGGCTAAATTTCTCGCTCCGGCATCCTGCAACTCAAAAATCTGTAGTCCTGAACCCTCTACGGAAGCCTGCAGCCATTCCGAAATGACTTTGAAATGTGGCAGCATCCACGAGAAGAACTGCCTCTCCTGCGCAGAGAATTGCACCTGATCCCGGATCACACAGGCACTGAGGATTCGCCCGCCGGCAAGCTCGAGATCAGTGCCGAGCGCATCTTCCATCAGTAAAATCGGTTTGGCCGCCTGATACATGGCCCGATTCCTCCAACCCGGCATATCCAATACATCCGAAATCGCTCGCACTTGCCCTCGACAACGGTAAATTAGAGGATGACTGGACGTAGTGCCCATGGTTGCGAGGCAAAAACGCATCCCGTCCGGCCCTCCCGTGGTCTGAAAATCGACTACACCGTCGGGCCCGGCAGTGAATGCTAGTTGCATCGGGCCCGGAACCAAATCTGAAAGACTTTTCGTGATCGCCGCCAAACCATGATCACTTACAGCTCCGCGGTAAAAACCAGCGATGAACTGGTTCCAACCTGCCGAAGAATCGAATTTAGGCTTCGGCGAGAAGGCCCGATTCGGCAACGGAGACAACTCGCTCCGAGCCTCTTTCCACCGTGGCCAAGCTTTACCCAAATCCTCCAGAAACGATTTGTCAGGAAGAGGGTCCATTTGAAGGGTTCCATCAATCCAGATGCGAATCGATGTTCGCGGCCAGCGTTCCGTCCGCACCCCCACCAAACGCATCTGGACTCCGCTGGATGACCTTCCCGAATTGTTACGTTCAAAGATTGATTGCAAATGACAGTAGGCATCTGCGGTCGTAAACGGAATCGCTGCGGCACTTCTCTCCGGGTGATCGAGCAAATTGAAAAGGGTTTGCGCGGGGGAACCAGGTCCACCCAGAATCACTGCCCCGTCTGAAAGCAGCGAATAGCGCGCTAATAAAAGGGCCAACGCACGCGTCGCTCTCGTCCAAGAAAATGACTGACCAATTCGACCATATCGATCCCCTCGGAACGTATCTACAATTTCTGAGCGGCTACCTACAGAAAAACGAATCCGCTCCAGAACGAATCCCGTCCTGGTTTTGAAAAAATGTAATTCAATCGAATCGCCGTCACTCAAAACACAGATTAAAAAAGTGAATTCGGACAGATGTTCAAACCTCTAAGGCCCCGATTCGAAAATCGCACGACTCAAGTCATGCGAGAACGGAAGATTCCCGTTCCTCCTACCCGTCAAATTCTCCGTGAGCTTTGTCACTTTTGGAAGAGACAATCCGTAGGAACGAATTTTCGAAGGATGAATGAAAGACAATCGATAAAGATCCTCCGCCCCGAGACCATACCGAGATTCTGAATCTACCTCCTTGTTTTTGCGATCACATGCACCTCTTTGCGCGATGAATCTCGCCTAGCCGAGTGCGGACCTTTCTTCCAACCGGATTTTATAGCGGCTTCGAATCTCTAAATCGAGATTAGCGACGAAACAATAGATCGAACTACCGAGAGGAAACAGTCGGGCGCTGAAGCATCCCGACCACCAGTTTAAGAGGGCAAGACCTGAGGCCACTGGCCTTACTTTTGTTGAGACAAAGGCGAACGGGTGTGGTTCCTGAGCCCAAAGCTCTCGATAGAGTATGGGACCCGGAACACCGGGGGCGCAGCTGAAGCTACTGCCCTACTCCGACCCCACGTACCCGCTCAGCTTTAGTTGCGCGTCCGAACCCTCCGAACATCTCCGAACGCTTCCGTAATTTCCAGAACACACACCGCTCTTGCCGAGAGTCAAAGAGAAGGACTTCGCAACGGCGATCAGCTTCTCCACCAACTTCGCGAACAACGCGGGGCGCAGCTGAAGCTACTGCCCTACTCCGAGACCCCGTACCCGCTCAGCTTTCGCTGCGCGGCCGAACGCTCCGGACATCACCGAACGCTTCGGTCATTTCAAATACACTCATTGAGATCACCGAGATCGACCAATGAAGACCAGAGGTCCACTAGGCGATCGACAACAGATGCCTAAAGACATCAGCTGCCTCTCTTTTTTCAAAACAGCGAGGCTAGATGTGAGTCAAACTGAACGCACCGTCCTCAACCAATCTCCTCATCCGGCACGGGTGCCGCCCTCCGGAGGCCATTGCCAACCGTGCATGAATAGATCGTCGCTGAGATCCTCTAACTTTTCGACTCCGCAAGAGGCCATGAGCTCCATTGTGGCTTTGATCGTATTGCGGTGAAAATTAGCGACCCGGCGGTATTTCTCCTCCACTACGAGACCGCGAATCAATTCCGGCTTCTGCGTGGCTACACCGGTCGGGCAATTGTTAGTATCGCAGCGCTGGGCCTGGATACAGCCGACGGCCAGCATAAAGGCGCGGGCAGCGTTACAAAGATCCGCCCCAATCGAGAGTATTTTCACCAATTGGGCTGCAGTCACAATCTTACCACTAGCGATAATCTTAATCTCGGGATGTAACCCGCGCTCTTCCAATGTGCGGCGGACAAATTTCAACGCTGGCTCCAGGGGCATGCCCACTGAATCGGAGTATTCCAAGGGCGCGGCCCCGGTGCCTCCCTCGGCCCCGTCCACGGTAATGAAATCGGGGTGAATCCCGGTGGACTTCATGGTGTCGCACAACTCTTCGAACTCCGTTTCGCGGCCAATACATAGCTTGAATCCGGTGGGTTTCCCTCCCGACAGGCTTCTCAGGCGATCGACAAATCGGAGAAGACCTTCCGCATCGTTAAATTCGGAGTGTCCCGGTGGTGAAAGCACCGTCGTATGAGGCTCCACCATCCGCACTTTGGCAATTTCCTCATTATTCTTTGCAGCTGGCAGCACCCCTCCGTGACCTGGCTTGGCTCCCTGGGAAAGTTTCAGTTCGATCATTTTGACCTGCTGATGCTTCGCCTTGTCGATAAAGGCATCGGGATCGAAGTCTCCGTTTTCATTCCGGCAACCGAAATAACCCGTTCCGATCTGCCAGACGATATCCCCTCCCCCCTCCAGGTGATAGTCACTGAGAGCGCCTTCGCCGGTGTTGTGATAAAAGCCGCCACTCTTCGCGCCCTTATTCATAGCGAGGATGGCATGGCTGCTGAGGGCACCGAAACTCATGGCAGAGATGTTATAAATCGACGCACTGTAGGGTTTCTCACACTGAGGCCCACCGATTTGCACACGCGGGTTCTCCTGAGAGGGCTTTTTGGCATAGATCGAGTGCTTCAGGCCTTCATAGTGGTTATTGTAGAGGTCCAATTCAGTTCCGAAGGGGTGCGTCGCACTCACATCTTTGGCGCGTTCGTAAACAATCGTTCGGTGGTTCCGCGAGATTGGCGTTCCATCCGTATGACGCTCGATAAAATACTGCTGAATCTCTGGCGAAATGAGCTCAAAGAAATACCGAAAATAGCCAAGGACCGGAAAATTACGCAGGATGGTATGTTTGCTCTGAAACATATCGTAGACCCCCAATCCCACGAGGGGCAGGACCACCACATAGCACCACAGGAAGGCCGAGGCGAAAAAACCAATAATGGCGATCCCGAGAATCAGTCCGATCGAAATATAGACAAAGAGTTTTCTCATAAAATGAATCAGTCGCTATTCTTACCAAAGAGTTCCTTCAACTTGGAAAGACTGAACCCCAACGCCTGAGACGGGCCGATGGAAGGCGGCCAGGTCACTTCGGTGTCGTTTACGCGGGCATCCACCAACACGGGTCCGTTCACTGCAAAAGCATCATGAAGGACGTTTTTTAGCTCTTCCGGACGATCGACTCGCCATCCCGGCAGCCCCATCGCCTGGGCCAAAGTCACGTAATCAGGGTTCTGTAACCCGGTCTCCGATTCGGGCAACCCCTCCGCCTCCTGTTCCATTTGGATGAGACCGAGCTTCCGATTATTAAAGATCACCACCTTGATCGGTAACTTATACTTTGCAGCGATCAGTAGTTCGCCCATCAACATATTGAATCCACCGTCCCCGCAGAGAGCAACGACCTGGCGGTCCGGATGCGAAATTTGAGCGCCGACCGCCGCCGGCAGAGCATAGGCCATGGAAGCGAGGTTGAAAGAGAGAGTAAAACGCTGGCCACGACGCATTCCCAAGTGGCGGGCCGCCCAGACGGTCACCGCTCCAGTATCGCAGGTGAAAATGGCATCGGAATCCGTAGCCTCTCCCACGGCTCGGGCCAGAACCTGCGGATGCAACTGATCCTCGGAGCGATCCACCGCGGATTGATGATCGAGGAATTTCTCCCATCGCCCCCGACTGCGCTGGACCGATTTCAAATGAGAATCGTTTTCTTTGGCCTCCGTATGCTTGAGCAACCAATCAAGCGCCGGCCCCAGATCCCCATGAATCCCTTCGGACTCTGCATGACGCCGACCGAGCACCTCCGCCCGCCGATCAATCTGAAAAGTCCGGCAATCCTCATTGTACCATTCGCGGTAGGGAAAATCAGAACCGAGGACCAAGACCAAGTCGGCATCACTCATCGCCGTCACTCCTCCCCGGTCTCCCAACAGGCCGAGGCCGCCCGCGAAATACTCCGAATCCTCGGGGACGATATCCTTCGCCCGCAACGAGCGTATGATCGGCGCATTCCAGTGGGCCGCCAATTCAAAGACTGCCTCGGCATGATGCCTTGAGCCCTCCCCAACGAGCAAGGTAATGGCTTTACTCTCGGCAACGGCACCGGCCAGAGATTGCATCGACTTCTCCGCAGGCTGTATCCCGCAATCCGGCAACTCGGGCGAAACATTCCATTCGAAATCCGGAAGCGATTCCGAACCCGTGTCATGCGGGATGACCAAAGTGGACACAGTCCGACCGACCAATGCGGTTCGGCAGGCTTCCAGAGCATTGGACGACAATTGCTCCGGCTGACGCAGTTCAGAAATGTAGGCCGATACATCACTGAACAGCTCCTTCAAATCGACCTCCTGATGAAAGGAAGAGCCGATTTCATTACCCGGCACCTGTCCCGCGATGGCCAAAACCGGCGCATGGTCTTTCTTCGCATCGTAGAGCCCATTGAGCAGGTGAATCGCCCCCGGACCAACCGTCCCGGCACAGACCTGCAGCCGTCCGGTTAATTTCGCGGCAGCACTGGCGGCGAACGCCCCGCCCTCCTCGTGGTTCACATGAATAAAACGAATCTCATCATCCCGCCGGATAGCATCAATCAGGGGATTGATGGCATCTCCCGGCACTCCATAAATTTCCTTAACCCCGTAACACTTGAGAAGTTCAAGTAGTTTATCATAGAATTTTACCTTCATGAGCTTACCTATTAACTCGCTTGACAAATAGATCATAATCGAGCGATCTTTACTGATGGAAAATCGAGATGCCCGCACGCTGAGTCAGGATGCCCAGCAAGAGATGCGCCGTCAGGCGATCCGTGCCTTGAAAAAGGGCCGAACACAAACACAGGTTGCCAAGGATTTTGGTGTGGCCCAGCCCACGGTGAATCGGTGGTGGAAACGCTTTGAGGTTGGGGGTTGGGCGGCTATCGGTAAGGGCAAGCGGGGTCGGCAAGATGGAAGTGGACGCAAGATGACTGCGGATCAAGAGAAAGAGATTCAAAAGCTTATCACCGACAAGACCCCGGATCAATTGAAGCTGCGTTTCGCTCTCTGGACGCGGGAAGCCGTGAGAGAGCTGATCAAAAACCGGTTTAAAATCGAGTATGGACTTCAATCGATGAGTGTAGTCTTGGCTCGCTGGGGTTTCACTCCCCAGCGACCACTGAAGAAGGCTTACGAGCAACGCCCGGCTGAGGTGAAGCAGTGGATGGGAGAGGTCTATCCGGAAGTGAAAAAAAAG
>NZ_JACHVA010000115.1 GCF_014230055.1 Puniceicoccus vermicola
TGAAGACCAAATGACGTCAGGTCTTGATTTTTGACAATGGATCATCGTTCACGCCAAAGGTTCACTCCAGGGCCTTTTCAATTCTCTCGATTTCTTTTCTGACTCCCGGATTCTCACTCGCCCGTTTTGCCGCTTGCGTCGGGGTTGACACCGAACCCATGGCGAGTCGTTCGGCCAGCCAACGGTTGGAAACCGAGGTCCGTTTTTTCATTACCGCTGCCAACAGGCACTTTTCCCGCGACATTTTCGGCCGGGGAAGGGCTCCGAGGTCAATCCCGGCGACCGTCGCCGCCTGAACGAGTTCCTCCTCCCAAACCATCATCCGCTCCTCAATCAAGGACTTCGGCTCCAATCCTTCGAAACGAACCCGGTCCAATTGCGCCCCCTTCGCCTTCGCTTCATCCCGCATCGCCTTGCGAAACTCCTTCGATCCCTTACACCAGCCCCGGCTCATCTGGGCCTCTGCCAGTTTCTTCTTTTCCAAATCATCCTCTGCCAGCCAAACCAAGTAATCCCGATACCGATTCCACCCAGTCCGATTGTCGCCTAGACCCCCCGAGTCGGATAATACCGTTGAGAAATCCAACCATTCGGGACGCTTCCTTTTTTCGATGCGAAAAAAGCTGCTCCAGCGATACTCCCCAAGGTTTTCCGCCGAAACGATCCCCGCACGAACCGGATTCAGGTGAATGTAGTGGCAAACCTGCGCGAATACATGCCCGGGCTCCACAACAATCCCCTTGTAACGCCCCTGAAACGGACGCCCCGTCCAGTTCCGAAAACGATTGAACCGACGAATCCACGTCCCCTGCAACCATTTCATCCCCTCGCTTAAATTCGGTTCGCCAAGCTCCACAGCAAGATGAAAGTGATTGCTCATGATGACATAGGCGTTCACCCGCCAACCAAAACGCTCCGCGGCCTCCCCTAACACACGTTCAAAGGCCTCCGCTGCTCCCTTCCCCGAAAAAATCCTCTGACGATAGTTGCCGCGGTTCAAGACGTGATAACATCCTCCCGCATACTCTACTCTCAGGGGCCTCGCCATGAACCATGAGCCAACGTACCCACTGACTATTTGTCAATAATCAAGACCTGACGTCGTTTGGGTGTCCTTCAAGACCTGACGTCGTTTGGGTGTCCTCTTTTTCTGAGGTTGTTCTTGGAGCCCCGGTAGTGCGGTTGCCAAAGCAACGCCGTAAGCCTTTAGGATCCGCCTCGCGCTAGTTCCGGCGAGGAAGCGTCTTCCCTTCGATCCATTGCCCCATGGTATTGATCACGTGGGGAATTGCGGGTTGAGCAAACTCATTGCGGTTGATCGCGGCCACGACCATATCCACGGCTTTGGTTCCCATGAACTCGGGACATTGGCTGATCTGGGTAATCTCGGGTTGGTCCCAGATGTCGATCAGGTGCAGATAACCGGTTTCCTCGGGAATCAGAATTCCGGCTTGGACCAGAAGTTGGTAGACGGGAATGCTGAATATGGGGGAAATCACCGCATCGAGCTTTTCCCGTTGGATCCAGCGAGCGATCTGGTTCGCATCGTTGGCATCCAAGTGGCCTCCCGGCGTGATCGATTCAGCAAAATAGATGTCGGTCTTCACGTGTTCCCGATAGGCGGCAAAGGCTCCTGAGTAGAGGAAACGTCCGAGGCGGTTTACATATTCCGTTTGGACCAATCCGATCCTTCGATACCCCCGACGAACCACTTCATCGAATGCGTAGAAGCACATGGAGTAGATGTCGCTGGCCACTCGGGGAATCGGGTTGGAGAGTGTGTGTCCGAGTGCGGCCACTGCAAATCCGTCGAAATCGAAATCAATCGTTGAGAATCCGTCCGGTGCCGGCATGAGAATGATGCCTCGAACCCCGCGGGTGAGGAGGATTTCCCGAAGACGAGCAGGCGGAATCTCTTGGGGGGAGTAGGGGACGGGCTCGATGTTGTATCCAAGGTCGGCTGCTCGAGCCAGGATGCCCCGGAAATACGCGTGGCGTTTCAGGTCGGCACCGGGGTTGAAGTGAAGGACCGCTAGGTTTGCGGCCGGGGAGTTGCCTCTCTTCTGGGCGAGGTTGCTCATCAAGGCCGAAAGATAGGGATGAGGCGTATAGCCCAACTCCCGGGCGATTTGCTGAACCTGTTTTCGAGTGGTCGGAGACTGGCGGGGATTGTTCTTCAGGCAGCGACTCACCGTCATCAGCGAGACTCCTGCGGCCTCCGCGATGTCCTTCATGGTGACTTTTCCTGAAGAGGGGCTCATCTTAATGTGTTAGGGTTAACACAGCTGGGCCGTTGCGTCAATCCTCAGATCCATCAAATCTCTCAGTTACCCTATGAATACCCAGTTACTATTTTATTCCCTCCGGATCTCGGCCGTTTCTCTCATTTTCTCTGTTTCACTTCTGGCGGACGATATCGCTTGGGACGGTGACGGCGTTCCGAATGCGAGTGGCGAGTGGGAAGTGGGAGCAAATTGGGCTGGCGACACGGTCCCTTCTGCCGGAGACGATGCCCAACTGCTCGACGTGACCGGTGGAACCCGGACGGTGACCATTTCCGAGGGGGTTCCGCAAACGATTTCCCAACTCACGATGAAGCAAACCACGATCGGAGGGATTAATATCCTGACCTTGGAAGATGATCTGACCATTAGTGGAACGAGCGCGGGAGCCCTGAACGTTTTTGATCTGGATGCATCGGCAGGAGCAGACGCTCTGGTACTCAATATCGCCGACGGCTCGACCTTGCTGATGGAGAATACCAATACGAATACTACTTCGTCAGTGAATGCTTTTTTTGAAGGAACGCTCAACCTCGGTGTGGGATCAACCTATCGGGTGGAGGCAATTGGCGGAAGCACTTCGGACATCAACGACGGAGTATTCTTCAGCGGTCCGATCAACGCCACCGGCGCTGGGGCGGAGATTCAATATGAATCGACCCGCGGTTGGATCGGGGACACGACGCCCGATGGGAACTTTGTCGATGGACCCGTGACCGTTTCAGGGGTGGGATCGAGCTTGGCCTTTCGGGCGCTGCAATGGAATGGATCTTCTTCGGTGATTAGTTCCTTCAATGGGGGATTGATCTTCCGGGGTGATGACGGTGCGGGAAATGCGGTCTCCGTGGGGACGGGAAGCACCTTGAATCTAGTGGCTTGGGCTTCGACATTTGCCTTTGAAAACAACGTAGAATTGCTGGCGGAATCTGGAGAAGACGCGGGCGGAATTCTGGCGTTGGGATCGTCCGACAGTAACGCGAAGACGACGACAGTCGATTTTCTCGATGGCTTTGATCTGGGTGCTGGATCCCGTGTTGAGGCTTCGGATGGTTCGGTGAACGTGAATTTGGCCGGAACCCTTTCTATGGCAGAAGGATCTGAGTTTTTGGTCAAATTCTTGGGTTCCCAGGGAAGTGTCGAATTCGTCAATGCCGGAGACTTCGACATGGATGGGAGTATGGTGAATCTGGACTGGGCGGCTACTTCCAGTAATACATCGAGCGGAACGCGAGGTTTTACCAATACGGGCAATTGGACGTTGAGGAACGGTGCCTCCCTCTCGTTTATCAGCAGTAGCGGACGCCCTACCAACGGTGGCTTTGGATTCGGGAAAGATAATGAAAACTCGGGCACACTCTCGATCGAGAGCGGCTCGAGTCTCGGCTTTCAGGACTTTTACAACACGGGAACCGTGAACGCGGGAAGCTCCACGGGAGGAGTGAGTGAAGCAACCGTTTATTTGGGATCGCCCGAGAATACCTTTCGCTCAGTCTCTTTTGTCAACGGGCGGGATCTCGAGGGTGTAGCTTCTGCCGGGACGTTGAATATTCGGGGGAATGCGGTGTTGGGTCGAACGGTTTATGAAAGTTCCACCACGACTTTGGACAATGGCTCAGCCAGTTCGGTTGGCTCCTCCATTCATGTCGGCGATGGAACGACTCCGGTGACGTTTACGGTTTCGAATCGTCACGTTGTCCTCAACAACTACGAGGGTAATCAGCTCGCGGTGAGGTCGGGAGGAACGCTCTTGTTGACCAGCACCGCTCCGGCCACTTCCACGGGCAGTGTCGCCATCAATAACGACGGAACGATCGTGCATGCGGGAACCATTCAGATGCAAAGTAACTTTTGGGCGGATCGGGATATCGTGACGTCTTCGACGGGAACGTATCGGGTCAGTGGAGAGGAAGCGGTTTTGGAAGCGATGCCGGGACCGACTTCGGGCAGTAATGTTTTATCCTTGGATTTTACCGTTGCCGGTCAGTTCAGTGGAGACTCGGCCTCCGATCGAATGACTTATGTCAACAGTTCGGGGCGTTCGTCTGAAACGTATTTGAATATGGCGGTGACTGGCGGAGAGATCACTCCCGGCGCCGGTTCTGGAGGCAGTGGTGTTTCGAGCATTGGTTCCCTCGAGCTGGTGGATGCGAATGCGACACTCTCTTCCGGAAGCTTAATGACCTTCGACATCGGAGGCACGCAAGCGAGTGGGCTGTATGATGTTCTCACTCTGAGTTTGGACACGGCGGGAAGCGGGGCAATTCTCGACTTGGGTACCGATACCATCCTCGATATTCAGATGGTGAACGGATTCCTCCCAGGGGAGGAACAGGTATATACGATCGTGGGGGCTGCGAGCGTGACCGGGACCTTTGGGGGGCTTCTTTATAATGGGGAGGCGGTCACGGACGAGTACTCCGTGAACTATTTGGCCAATGGCATTGAGGTGACTATGAGCGCGGTTCCAGAACCCACGGCTTTTGCGGCTCTCTTTGGGGGGATCGCTCTGGGAGTGGTTCTTCTCCGACGTCGGAAAAACGCGCTATAGCGCAATCCTGGCTTTCTGTTGGTACGCCTTAGGGGTTTGTCCGGTGTGTTGGCGAAACCAACGGGTGAAGTGAGACGGTTGTTTAAAGCCCAGGTCAAAAGCGATTTCCTTGATAGTGGTATCGGGTGAGCTAAGAGCGTGTTGGGCACGACGCACACGGACTTGATTCCACTGTTCGGAGAGGCTGTGACCGAGGCGCTCTTTGCTCAGTCGATTGAGGTGAACGAGTGATAGGGAACATTTTTCGACAATTGGGGACGCTGGAAAGTCCCGGCCGTGATGGTTCTGGAGAAGATCAAGGGCTTGAGTCAGTCGTTGGTCGGTAGGGACCGGGACGTTGGAGGTGTGGCCTTCCTTCTCGAGGATCTCGACGAGTTCTTTCACCCAGATTCTCAGGAGAGCTTCACTTTGTAGGTATTGCGAAGCATTGAGTTTTTTGATCCAGCGGAAATCGGTGATCCCCGCTTCCCGGTCGCCTTGGAGGATTTTTTGGAGTTCGAGGCTTGTGCGTTCCAAGGACGGATACGCGTTGGATGAAAATTGGAAAATAGGACCACCCGAGAACACGCGACGACTCAACGACGTCAGCGACGACTCAACGACGTCAGGTCTTGAATCTTGACAAACTGCGTCACCGCACCCCTCCAACTTCTTCAACAACCACCGCCTGCAATTCTTCCTCGGATGGATACACCACTGGCCCTTCGGAAGGGTCCATCTCCTCAGGCAAGAAATCTACGACGAGCAGGGCGAGAAAATCCATATCCCGCAAGAGTCTTTCGACAGGGCCGATGGTGACATTCCCTATTGTGCCGTAGCTGGCGGCGAGAACCCGGAAATTACCGAGCTTATCGTTCTGCATTTGGTCACTCCAACCACGAATGCGTAGGTCGCCTTCTTCAAATCTCTCCCAGAAGTCCAAGTTGGGTTTGCGTCTAGCACCGGTAAATCGCGGCGTTACGTGAAGGCGTGTTTTCCACTCGCCGTCGGATTCTCCGACCATGAACTCGGCCAGAAGGGTTTTGGCATATTCGCGTTTCCCGTCGGCGTGAACGGTATGGAGTCCGTCGCCGGAGAGCCATTCGCTTGCCGTGACCTGGCCGTTTTCGATGTAGATCATGCCGACCCGGAAGGTTTTCATATCCGCAGGCATTTCAAACTCCGCACGGAGGGTCTGGATGTCGAGGAATTGTCGAAGGGCGTAGTCGGGTTCCGCAGGTTTCTCGTAATCGTCGTTGCGGACCTCCCGGGGGCCGCTCGGGCCGCAGCCAGCTAGACAGAGGAAAGCCAGAAGGGCGAAACTGCGGGTGAGAATGGTGAGAATGGGGGGCGGGTAAAGCACGAGCGCAGTTCTAATTGCGGTGCAGTTCTGGGTCGAGCGAAATTTGCGAGTTTTTCCCCGAGCGTTGGTGTGGAACGTCCTCCATCCAAGTTGCCGTTTCGCAGGAGAGAGAGCTGGAAGCTCTCACTACTTTCGGGGATCCCTCGACCGAATCCGTTCCAACGCATTCCTTCGTGCCGAAAACACAGAGATGCCGGAGAATCTTCTTACGGGTATTCTCCGAATCACTGGATCTTTCCCTCTTCGATTCTCATCGCCTTGCGGGCTCCGTGAGAGAGGAAGGCCTCCTCAAAGGTTTTTTCCCTGTGTGGCGTTTCTCCCCGCACCTATGGTTACATACGGCGACGGAGTGGTTATCAATCGACTCTTGACGAGGTTAGCGAATATGCTAACTTTTTGGGGTGCGATCAATCCAATTCTACAGGCAGCAATCTGGAGCCTGCCCGGTTGAGGATTTTCTTGAATCTCTCGATGGCAAGCAGGCCCAAAAAGTTGCCTGGGTGCTCGATCTGGTCCGCACCCTTCCAAGGCCACCGACTCAGTACTTCAAGAAATTGGTAGGAACGGAGCTCTGGGAGGTTCGAGTCGAGTTCGGAGGCAACGCCTTCCGGATTCTCGGTTTCATGGACGGCGAAAATCTCGTCGTTCTCGCCAGCGGCTTTGCCAAAAAGACTCAGAAAACACCGAAACAGGAAATCGAAACGGCGGAGCGCCGGCGAAAAGATTACTTCTTAAGAAAAGGATGAACCATGGATGATCTCGATAAATACATTCAACAGCGCAAGGATCGCGACCCTTCCTTTGCCGAAGCATACGAATCGGGCTATCAAGAGTTCCTCATCGGGGTTCTCCTGAAGGAAGCTCGCCAAAGCGCGGGGGTTACCCAGGAAGAGTTGGCGACTGCCATTCACACGAAGAAGTCGGTAATCTCCCGGCTGGAGAATCGGGCCAGTGACGCGCGTGTCTCGACACTCCGCAAGGTTGCTCAGGCTCTCGGAAAGGAATTGGTCATTGAATTACGGGATCAGGTATCGAAGCCAAAGCGGAG
>NZ_JACHVA010000116.1 GCF_014230055.1 Puniceicoccus vermicola
ACCGTCCGCAGCGCCCAACGATCCCCTTCCACCAGAACACTCTTAAACCGCTCACACCAAAGCGGTCCAAAACGATCCCGCGACCGATTAAACCAAAGCGTGAATCGTTGCTTGAGGGTCTTCATCATCCAGGAAACATCCCCCATCCGTCGCAACAGACTCTTCCGCAAGTCCATCCCTTCCAAAGTATGATCCCGAAGGTGCCCCTCCAAAACCTCAGCCCGCATCGGATTCCAAGGCGTAGGCTTCGGATAGAGCCGACGATACCGACGCACCAACTCCTCATCCGAAATACTCACCTCCGCCGGCACCTCCACCAAAACATGGAAGTGGTTCTTCATCACCGCATAGGTAACCACCCGAATCCCCGAGAAATCAGCCACCTGCCAAATCATCTTCCGCAAAACCTCCCTCTCCCGATCCCCAAAGAGAGCCTCCCCATTCACCGTTCGACTCATCACATGGTAGTAGGCTGTTTGCCCATCAAGACGCATCCGTTTCCTTCTCATGCATCCCAGTAGAGCAGATTCTTATATCGAGATCAAACTTTTTAACCAGGTTTATTAAAATAGAATTAGAGATGCGGTTGATTGACATTCCCAAAAAGAGAAGATGAAAAGAGACATGATCTCTTGGATTCAAAATGCCCTGGAAAAGAAAGGACGCGTTATTTTCATCATCCTCCTCGCGGTGGTGATCGTTTCTTTCGTTTTCGTTATTGGTGAAACTCCCGGATGCGTGAGTAAAGAGCCCGGAGCGCAGACTCAGAAATTTTATGGGTACAGCTTGAATGCTGAAGCCGATTCCCGTTCGAATGATATGGTTCGGGAGGTGATTATTAGCTCAATCGTCAATCGAGGGCAGCAACCTCAGAATGAGCAGATGCTGACGCAGGAATTTCTTTCCCGCATCGCCCTACTGCATCTGGCGGATGAGGCGAAGATTCCCGAGCCGAATCAGGCGGCCTTTATCAACTACCTCTCCACCGTTCCTTTCTTCCAGGATTCTAACGGGAACTTTGATCCAAATCGGGTCACTAGTTTCCTCGATATGACTCAGTTGAGTCGCCAGTTTGACGAAGCGACTATCAATCGAGCCCTCAGCAACGATTACCGGATCCAACAGCTGATGCTTTCCATCTCTCCTCCTGGGTTCACTCTTCCTTTCGAGATCGAGGAACAGGCCCGTCGTGGAGCCGCTACCTATGACTTGAGTGTAGCCGTTCTGAAAGAAAGTGATCTCGACTTTTCGGTCGATCCTACCGAAGAGGAGCTTCAGGACTTTTATACCCAACGGGTCGAAGCTTACCGGACTCCCGAGTCCCGCTCTCTTTCGATCATTCGGTTCTCTCCGGAAGCCTTCACTTCCGAGGTTGCCGATCCCACCGACGCAGAGCTCCAGCAGTATTTTTCGCAGAATCGCACCAACTACCTAAACGAGGATGCCAAAGACCCCGCGGACGCACTTCCCCAGCTCGACGCCGTGCGTGATCAAGTTGTCGCCGACTGGAAGGAACAGCAAGCCACCACTCTCGCGCGTCAGGCTTCCGAAGATTTTGTCTACGCTCTGTTCGACCAAGAAATTTCCGAAGGGACGCCCGAGTTCGAAAACATGCTTTCCAGCTATTCCGTGGAACTTGAAACCCTTCCCCCGATGGTGGGCAATGTTCCCCCAGCCGATTCGGATCTTCCCCAATCTGCTTTCGGCGAAGCTGCTCGTTTGGACGAAATCCGCTATTTCTCCGACCCAATTGAAACCGAGAACGAAATTGTCGTCGTCATCCTCACTGATGTCACACCTTCCCTGATTCCCGATTTCCAGAGTGTTCGCGAAGAGGTTCTGGCTAACTTCACCGAGCAGAGCAAACAGGAGAACCTTGTCTCTCAAGGAGAAGAAATCCGCACTCAGCTTTCGGACATGATCGCAGAAGGTCAGTCTTTCGAAAAAGCCGCCTCTTCACTCAATCTCACGGTCGAGAACTTTGAATCGGTCGGATGGGAAAACATGACGGAAGGTCTTCCGAACTCGGCAATCCGCCGGGCCGAAACACTTCCTGAAAATGAAGTTTCCTCAATGGTCGTGACAGAAGAGGGAGGAAATTTCCTCTTCGTCCAGAGTCGAGGAGCGCCTCAGTTCGGTCCTGATTCGGAGGAATATCAAAGGACGCAGAACATTCTTGGCCAGAGCACTGCCCGGTTGTTCATGTCTTCCTTTGTCGGAGATCTTATCCAAGCAGGCAGCACTGGCGCGCAGTCCGGAGGACAGTAAGGTCAGATCAGAGCGGTTGGACATGGAGCCGCCGCCGATCGGGGCAACGCCAGCCTTCCCACTGTTCCGCATTTTTCCCGGCTGCCCTGGGATGCGCCCGAATAAGTAGTTGTGATCCACGGGAAGGACTCTAGCATCCTTCTCCACCATGACCCGCTGGCTTGAAACCACCTTCTTGTCGGTTCAGTCACCTACGTTCCAAGATGCCTGGCAGATCCTGATCATCGGCGCACTCTGGGTCGTGGCTCGACTGTTGTTCCGTCCCAAGCCCATCCCTCCAGGGGAGGAAGAGACGCGCAAAGAGAAGACCTCACCGAAGATTTGGCTCTCACAGAATGCTTTTCTTCCCGTATTGGCTCTACTGCTAGGCATTACCGCTACCGGCTTTCAACTGGCCGGATTCCACACTCCAGTTCTCTGGATCACTGGCATCCTTTTCGGAATCTGGAGTGTCGTCGGAATTCTCACCTCCATGCTTCGCGACCGTTTCTGGGCCGAGTCGTCTTCGCTGATCATCTACATCCTCACGGCCTTCAGCCTCCTGACCGTTGACAACAGCCTCATCGAGTTTCTCGACAAGATGCAGCTCCCGATCCCGGCGGGAGACGAGCCTTTGACGGTTTGGGATCTCTTTACCGTCGGCTTCTCTCTCGCAATCGCCATCTGGATCGGACTCGGACTCTCCCAATTGATCGAAAAGCGGGTCGAAACGATTACCCGCATCAATCCCTCGACCCGAGCCCTTCTCCAGAAGGTCATCCGAGTGCTTTTCATCGTCTTGGCCATGATCATCGGCCTGACATCGGTCGGCATCAACCTCTCGGCGCTCACGGTCTTTGGCGGCGCTTTCGCTCTCGGCCTGGGATTCGGACTCCAGAAAATTGTCTCCAACCTCATAAGCGGGTTCATTCTCCTCTCAGACCGATCGATCAAACCGGGCGATGTCATCGAGCTGGAAGGTACGTATGGATGGATCAATACCCTGCGGGCCCGCTACGTCTCGGTCATCACTCGCGACGGAACCGAACATCTCATCCCGAACGAAGACTTGATCACACAACGAGTCGTGAACTGGACCTTTTCCCACGACCGCATTCGGATCAAGTGCGCGATCGGAGTAGCCTACGGAGAAGATCCCCACCGCGTAATCGAGATCTGCAATGAGGCCGCTTTGAGTCAGCCCCGAGTTCTCCGCGACCCTCCCCCAGTTTGTCTCCTTACCGAGTTCGGCGACAGTTCGGTCAATCTCGAGCTTCGCTTTTGGATTGAGGACCCGAATCAAGGGGTCGCCAACATCCGCAGCGCCGTGCTCCTCAAAATCTGGGATCGTTTCAAGGAGGAGGGTATCGAAATCCCCTTCCCCCAACGGGATATTCACGTCCGCAGCTGGACCCCGGACTCTCCCTCGCTTCCTCCATCCTCTTCTTAGCACCTCCACACTTCTCAGGCGGAACCTTTCGGCGTCAATCATTTTAAACCTGGTTTATTTTATTGAAAGTCAGATGCATTCGGGAAAGGCGATTGGATAGGCTTTGGTTTCTCACGGTCGACGGATTTCGTCTTCTATTTTTGATTCGTCATCGTCGAGACATTCTCGCAACATGATCGGTTTTCGCATTCAAAACTAACGACCATGAGTAAAGTTCTCGAGTTTCTCCTCCGCGGCGAACGCCTTTCCACCTCCGAAATGGCGGAGGTGCTGCGCATCGCGCCGGAAGAAGTCGAGGCGGAGATCCGGCGATTGCAAGAGGAAGGGACACTGCTTGGCTGGCTCCCTGTCCTCAACCCAGACAAAATCGACGACCATCGCGTCTCGGCAGTCATTGAGCTGAAGATCAGCCCAGAGCGGGAAGGTGGATTTGACCGGGTGGCCATGCGAGTGAGCAAGTTTGACGAGGTTCAGACCTGCTATCTCATGTCCGGCGCCTATGATCTTCTCGTCATCGCCCGAGGCAAAAATCTGCAGCAGGTGGCGGGTTTCGTTTCAGAAAAACTCGCGACTCTTGGCGGCGTGCTCTCCACGGCGACTCATTTCCTCCTGCGCCCTTACAAGGAGCAGGGACATCTTCTTCTCGACGAAGCTGGCTCTCCGGAAAAACCGGCCGTCAGCCCCTAGGCCATGAGTGCCTCTACACAGTCTGACCGGTCCGGTGATTCGGCCCGGTTTATTGCCGACCACGTCATTGGCCTACCCCGTTCGGGGATTCGCGACTTTTTTGCGATTGTGGCTCAGATGCCTCAGGCCATTTCCCTGGGGATCGGCGAACCGGATTTCGTGACGCCGTGGCACATTCGTGAAGCGGCGATCTACGCCCTGGAGCGGGGGAAGACCTCCTATACCGACAACATGGGGCTCATTGGTCTCCGCAGAGAGATCAGTAGCTACGTCGAGCGCGACTTCCACGTCTCTTACTCTCCGGAGAAAGAAGTCTTGGTCGCGGTGGGAGTATCCGAAGCTCTGGACCTTGCTCTTCGGGCGATCGTCAATCCAGGCGACAAAGTCCTTTTCCACCAGCCGTGCTACGTGTCGTACTCGCCGAGCATCAAGCTCACCCACGGGGTCGCCGTGCCGATTCCGACATCGGACGAGGATGCTTTTGCCCTCAACCCGCAGAAGCTCCGCGAGTGCTGGGAACCTGGCTGCAAGGTCCTCGTGCTCAACTTCCCGACGAACCCGACCGGGGGAACCGTCGACCGGAAAACGCTCGAAGAGATTGCCGCTTTCGCGAAAGAAAAGGATCTTCTGGTCCTCAGCGACGAGATCTACGCCGAGCTGACCTTTGAAGGGGAACACGTGAGCATCGCCTCTCTGCCGGGGATGCGGGAGAGAACCATCTTCCTCCATGGATTCTCCAAGGCCTACGCGATGACGGGTTTCCGCATCGGCTATGCTTGCGGGCCAGCTCCCTTAATCGAGGCGATGATGAAAGTTCACCAGTACTCGATGCTTTGTGCGCCCATTCTCAGCCAAGAAGCCGCGACCGAAGCTCTCCGCAACGGACAGTCCGCTATGGAGAAAATGCGCGACCAGTATCGGGATCGCCGCGACTTTCTGGTCGCCCGGTTCAACGAGGCCGGCCTGAAATGCCACCTCCCACGAGGGACCTTCTACACCTTCGCCGACATTCGCGCTACGGGCCTCGACGAAATGACTTTTGCCAAAAAACTACTTTCCGAAGAAGAAGTGGCGGTCGTACCCGGCACGGCTTTTGGCGAGAGCGGCAAAGGATTTATCCGGGCCAGTTTTTCCACCAGCTTTAACCGACTCAGGGAAGCCGCCGATCGTATTGGTCGTTTCGCCGAACGACACACGTCATGAACAGCACTACTTCTCAAGTCCTCCCAAAGGTCGCCCTTGTCGGTCGACCCAATGTCGGCAAAAGCCGCCTTTTCAACCGAATCTGCGGCGGCCGCGACGCGATCGTCCACGACAAGCCTGGAGTGACCCGCGATGTCATGGCCCGTGATGTCGACGGTCGTTTTACTCTTTTGGATACAGGAGGGATTGGTCTCCCGGAGAAAGATGCGCCCTCCAAGATTGTCCAGGCCGTTGAAGAACAGGTTTTCGTCGCGGTGGAATCTTCGGATTTAATTCTTCTGGTTGTCGATGGCCGTGAAGGGGTTGTTCCCCTCGATGAGGAAATTGCAGCCCGCTTGCGGAAGAACGCCCGTTGCCCGGTTCACATCGTGGCCAATAAGTGTGACAACGAACGCGTATCCGACTCGGTTCACGAATTTAATCGTCTAGGATTCGGCGAGGCGATTCCCGTATCCGCTGAGCACCGCGTCGGCATCGGCCAACTCTTCAAGACGATCCACTCCAATATTCCGGAGATCCGTTTCGTCACCGAGGAAGCCCAGGAAGACCGCCGGATCAAAATCACATTCGTTGGGAAGCCCAACGTCGGCAAATCTTCGATCACCAACCGCCTGCTTTCCTCGCAGCGACTGATCGTGAGCGACGTTCCGGGGACCACTCGCGACTCGATCGCCCTCGATCTCAACTACCCTTTTCCGGAAAATCGGATGGGCAAGTTCCGTCTCGTCGATACCGCCGGGTTGCGCCCGAACAGCAAAGTCGACAGCTCGGTCGAATATTTCTCGAACCTGCGCACACGCCGGGCCATCGAAGAGAGTGACGTGGTTTTCCTCCTTCTCGACGCCATGACCGGAGTCACCCGTCAGGACAAGGCCTTGGCCGGAGAGGTCCTGGAAGCCGGACGCTCCCTCGTGCTCGTCGTCAACAAATGGGACTTGGCCATGGAGGCCTTCAAAAAAGGGGGCATCGAAGGGTTTAAGAACGCAAAAGATTTTCAGCGGAACTACCGCGAAGCCGCAGAAAAGGAACTGTTTTTCCTCCCGAAAAGCCCATTCCTTTTCATCTCGGCCAAGACCGGGTTTGAGGTCTCCTCGATTCTCGGCACGGGAGAGCGGATCGATCACCTGCAGCGCATGACCCTGCCCACTGGCCGGCTCAACCGCACAGTGCACGATCTCATCGATGCTCGCCCTCCCAAGAGGATGCACGGAAAACCCTTCAAGGTTTTCTACGTCGTGCAAACCGGCTACCGCCCCTTCCGCTTCCGGCTCTACTGCAACCGGCCTGAGAAATTTGAGGACACCTACCGCCGCTATTTGGAGGCTGGTATCATCGAGTCCTTTGATCTGGAAGGGAGCCCAATCCGTTTCGATCTCGTCGGAAAGGAACGTCGCAACGCCGGCGAGGAACGATAATCGACTCCAAGCCCTGCCCTTGTCAAGGCGAGGCCAACGGCTCAGTCTGGTCACCAATGGACCTTTTATTTCTTTCGAGCGACCCAATCTCTCTGCCCTCCCTTGAAGCCCTTGCGGGCGGGAAGGTAGCTGATACGCGGGTCGTCGCTGTTATCACCAATCCAGATCGCCGCAGCGGCCGCGGAAAAAAGGTTCAGCGCAATGCCGTGGCAGCCAAAGCCGATGAACTGGGCCTGCCCGTTCATCAGACAGCAAAGCTGACCCTTGAGGAAATGCAGGGACTTCCGCATTTTGATGCGGCGTTGGTCTTTGCTTTCGGGCAAATCTTGCCCCGTTCGATTCTTTCCCTGCGTCCGGGTCTTTTTCTCAATGTTCATGCCTCTCCGCTCCCCTTTCTGAGAGGCCCCTCACCGATCGAAACCGCCATCGCCGAGGGATGGAGTTCGACCGAGATCAGCTTGATGCGAATGGTCCAGCGAATGGATGCTGGAGACATCGCCTTCCGCCAGAAGACGACGATCGATCCATCTGAGACAGGACCTTCCCTTCGCGAGAAGATAGCCCTCCAGAGCGCAACTCTCGTCGAGCGGGTCCCCGACGCGGTCGCGCTTGAATCTGCCTGGGACCTACAAGACGACTCTTCGGCCACCTGGTGCCGAAAAATCTCGAAAAAGGATGGGCGCCTCGACTTTTCTCTTCCCGCCCAGACTCTGGCGAATCAGTCCCGCGCCTTCGAGGGCTGGCCGGGTTCCACGATTTTGATCGGCGGGGAAACGATGAAAGTCGCAGACCTCTCGATGACCGAGGGATCCGGCCATCCCGGAGAAATCCTTAGTGCCGACGAGCGCCTCGAGGTTGCCACCGGGGAAGGTGCGCTATCGATCGGGATGATCCAGCGACCCAGCCGCAAAATGGCCCCTTTCGCAGAATTCCAGCGGGCTACTCCGGTCCAAATCGGCAGTCTACTGAGTTTCCCCCTGTCTCAGCCGCTCGTTCGCTCAAAGTTTCGACTCTAACTCCCCACAAGCGAGCACGGCCTATACCACCATGAAAATGATTCCGACAACCACCGTCGGGAACAAGGCGCCTGCCAAGAGCTTGATCGGCGAAATTCCATCCGGGAAGTATTTGCTCAGAATCGACTGACCCGCAGGATTCGGGGCATTGGCGATCACCGTCAATCCACCGCCTGTAACCGCACCGGCCACAACCGCATATTCCAACATTTCGGCCCGCGTCAGCAGGAGTCCTGTCTTCGAAACCATAATCCCGTCTTGAACCACATCAGGACTGAAGGCCGGGACCTGGGAGGCGAGGAAGGTGATGGCGGCGTTATCGTTGAACGCAGTGAGAACCGTAGCCCCCAAGAAGAGAGGAATCTCACTCAAACTGGAAAGCACCGGCGCGATCCACCAGCTCTGCAACCCACCATGAGTGACCAGCCCCGCGAGGAAAAAGCCGACCAGCAAAGGCCCCTTAATCTTGATCTCATACTGGTGGTGCTCCGTCGCAATCGTAAAGGCGATGAAGAAAAGAAATCCTCCGACGAAAAAGGCCGGATGGTGAAGGGTGACGACTGTCCACGCGACAAAAGCCAAGTGAACCAAAATGATCCAGAAAGGAACCTTGGACTCCTTCTCTTTGAGCTCCCCTTTCTCTTTTAATTCTTCCGCCTTTTCTCGCAGCCCTAGCAGTTCTTTGCGGAAAACTAGAAAATAGACAAAGGTCGAAAACCCAATACCGATGACCGCTTTCCACCCGAAATGGGTAAACATGAAGGGAAGATTCCAATGCCACTCGGTCGCTACCATCAAAACGGGCGGTGCCGCAAAGTGAGTCAAGGTACCGCCGACGGAAACGTTGACAAAGAGAAGCCCCAGGGTCGCATACTTTAGACGATTGGAGGGCTTAAGGACATAGAACTGATATCCGAGAAGCAGAGCTGAAATGGTCATAGCAGCGGGCTCAGTAATGAAAGATCCGAGCAACGGGCCAACGACCAGAATCGAAAACCACCAGGCCACCGGAGTACGCTTACCGATGCCTGCCACCATCCGGAGCGCGGACTCGGCAAAAAGGATAACCGGGCGGCTGGAAGCAATCGCCATGATCACGACGACAAAGATAGCCTCGGTATAGTTCCGGGTATCAATGTAGTAGGAAGCGTGCCCCCATCCATGAGGCTCGATCAGAACCATTCCCAAAAGAAGAGGTACGATCCAGATCCCGAAGATCGCCTCCACTTCACCTAAGAAATGAAACAACGTCGCCTTGAAGCTGACAGGCTCTTTCGCATCTGGCTCCTTCGATTCCGGAGAGGCCAGCCAAGCCTGCCGATGAGCCTCTTCGCATTGATGAGCCATGCGGTTAAACCTCGCCGCCAGAAAGGTATGAATAACCGCCAGTAAAAAGATAACAGTGGCGAAGAGATTAAAGGGGTCAGCCTCCGCACGCACCTTGAGCCTCTCCCAGAGGTTGAGCTCGTGCCCTTGTTCGTGAGCGACCTGCTCCTCCAAGTGGGTGTAGGTCGATTCCTTGAGAGGAAACTCAATCGCCGGCTCATCCAATGACGAAGGAGCATTGGCCCAAGAGATCTGCGCCGCGGGCAGAACGAGAAAGAGTATAAGAAGGACTCGCTTTAAAACATTCATAGGCCTGTCTAAGAAATTATCGGATCAGTCTTCTTTCGAGTGAGAGCGCTCAGGAATTTCTCCTGATTCCTTCAAACGATCAACACCCATCTTTTCCCAAAAAGCCACTCCTCTACGGTAAGCCGCCCTCGCGATGGCTTGGGCTGCAACAGGAGTGGTCAGGTAAAAGAAGACAATGATCACCAGTGAGAAGATCCAGGAACGCAGTCCCCCAAAATGAATGGCGAAAGCCAACAGCATTAGCGCGGCCCCAAACGCTCCGGCCTTGGTCGCCGCATGCATCCGAATAAAGAGGTCGGGCATCCGAAAAACGCCAAGCGCTGCGACTAAGCCAAAAAAGGCCCCCGCCAGAACGAAAAAAGATACGATCCACACCATCATTGTCCCCCTCCATCTCTTTCCAAAAACCGGGAAAAGGCGACGGTTCCCAAGAAACCAACGAGAGCAATGATCAAGGCTGCGTCGACAAACACGGGCTGGTCAAAATGAATCGCAAAAAGAACAATCACGCCGAGACAGAGAGCTGCGATCAAATCCAGAGCGACAATTCGATCGAACGCGGTTGGCCCCCGAACGACCCGCACCAGAGCGAGAACTAACGCTACAACATAGAAGATCGAGGCGAGGATCAGTGAAATCCCCAGCGGAAAAGGCATGTCAGCGAAAGGCACGACGCACCCTCCTTCCGTAATCTTTTTCCAGAGCCGACGCGACCTCCTCAGGAGATCCGTCGATATACATGCAGTGAATGAAAAGCGTTCTTCGGTCTTGTGAGATCGCGATTCCCAAGGTTCCCGGAGTCATGGTGATGAAATTTGCCATACTTACAGCCTGCCCTTCCGTCATTCCTTCGATATCCACGGCAACGATCGCCGGATTCATGTGATGGCGCGGCGTCAAAACGTCATAAGCCACCCGAAGATTCGACCGAAGGATTTCTCCCAAGTAAAATCCGATGAAAGCAATCAAGGCAACTATCCGCTTCATTCCTGACCTCCATTCCCGGCTCCATCCAAAACTGCCGAAATATATTCCGAAGAATCCATGAGCTGATCCGCCGCCCGTTCAGAGAATGCGAACAAGGGTTCACCAAAGAGTCCGATGACCACGGTGCAAACCGCCAAAATAGTGACCGGGATTACCATCCAAGCCAGCTTGCCCTTTCCACAGGTCTCCATCTCACCCTCGGGCACATTCTCCGGCTGCTTTTTCCAAAACGCCTCGGCCCAAATTTTAGTCATCGAATAAAGGGTCAAAACCCCAACCGCGAGGGCGGCGGCGACCGAGATCCAGGCACCAATATCGAGTCCCGCTTTGACGATCCCAAACTTCGCCCAAAACCCGGAAAGTGGCGGAATGCCTCCCAGGGAAAATGCAGGAATGAAAAACAATGCAGCCAACCATGGAGCGGATTTGTAAAGACCGCCGATTCGAGCCAAATCCGCCGTCCCCTTCTTGCGGATGACGATCCCACTGACCAAGAAGAGGTTGGTTTTCACGATGATGTGGTGAACCAAATAGAAGATGGAGGCGGCCAAGGCCAGAGGCGTCATGAAGGCCAGCCCCAAAGTCATGTAACCGATCTGGCTGACAATGTGAAATGACAAGATCTTCCGCATCTCGAAATGCGACGCCGCCCCAAGAACCCCAGTGATCATCGTCAGAATCGACACCGCGATCAGGATCCACTGCACATCGTCGAAGAGCGGGGCGAAGATCAGCGTGTAGGCCCGGATCAACGCGTAGACCCCGACCTTCGTCAACAATCCAGCGAAGATCGCAGAAACCGTCACCGGAGGAGTATGGTAAGACGCGGGCAACCAGAAGAACAATGGAAAGACCCCCGCCTTCAGCCCGAAAGAAACCATGAGAAGCATCGACCCGCTGAGAATCCATTCCGGATCGGAGGACGATGCAATCTTCACCGAAAGGTCGGCCATATTCAGGGTGCCGAGCTTGCCGTAAAGAATTCCCGCCCCAGCGAGGAAAAATGCCGAAGCCAGGAGATTGAGACATACGTACTTCAGCCCGCCTTCGAGCTCCTTTTTGCGGCCTCCCATGGAAACGAGGACGAAGGAGGAGATCAGCATCACCTCGAACCATACGTAGAGGTTGAACAGGTCTCCGGTCAAAAAGGCACCGTTCACCCCAAAGAGGAGGAACAAGAAAAGAGGATAGAAAAACTTCCGAATCCGCCCCTCGCCAATTTCACTCAGCGAGTAAACGCCGACCGCCGCCCCCATGAACGACGAGATGAAAACCATGACCGCCCCAAGTCGATCGGCGACCAGCGAAATCCCAAAGGGAGCAGCCCAGCCTCCGGACTGCGCGACGATCACCCCGTGAACATCCGTTTGCCAAAGCAAGTAAATCGAAGCGGCCAAGGTCAACAGGCACCCTACTACCCCACCGACCCGCTGGAACTGCACGGACCGAGCCCCCACGAGGAGGCAGACCGCCGAACAGAGGGGGACTAGGAGAGGAAGAAATAAAACCAATCCGTTCATGTATCCGTGTTATTGAACGCGTTGATGTCGTCTTCCCCCACAGCCTCCTCAGCTTTGTGAACAAGGGTGAGTGCGAAAGCGGTCAGCCCAAAACCGATAACGATCGCGGTCAGGACCATGGCTTGCGGAAGTGGATCTCCGTAGGGCTCGGGAGGAGCGCTAGCCCCAGCCTCGACGATTGGAGGCCGCCCCGCCAAGAGACCGCCCGCCGAAAAAACGAGCAAGTTCGCCCCGTGACCGATGAGAACAATGCCAATCACGAGCTTGACGATACTTCTCCTGAGGAGGCAATAGACCCCGCTGCCAAAGAGAACGCCGATTAATCCTGAGATAAGAATTTCCATGGGATCAGTCGTCCTCCTCGTCAAATTCGCTCAGGGAAGAAAGGCTGAATGCACTGTGCAGAACGAAGCCAATCACGGTGAAGTAAACGCCTACGTCGAAAAGCAACGGGGTTCCGAGGTGGATCTTCCCCAATATCGGAAGCTTAAAATCCGGAAGCCACTCCCCTGTCATAAACGGATCTCCCGCAAAAACTCCGGGGAGGCCACTCAAAATGGCAACCGCGAGTCCGACCCCCATCAGGACTGTAGGATCCATGCGCAGTAACTTACGGGCATCCTGAACGGAATCTCCCAAACTGGCCAAGAGGAAGGCCGTCGCGGCAATGAGGCCGCCAATGAAACCGCCACCGGGCAGATTATGGCCGCGGTAGAGAACCACAACCGAGAGAACGATGAGCCACGGGAAGAGCTTATGACCCGCTTGATGAAGAATCAAAGATCTCATCCTTGGGCCTCCTTTTTCTTCTTACGCGACCTTCCCGAGACCAAAGCGGCCACGCCAAGGGCGGCAATCGAGAGAACAGTAATCTCACCCAGAGTATCGAGGGCTCGAAAATCAACGAGGATCACGTTAACGACGTTCCTTCCTTTTGCTTCCGGATAGCTCATTTCCGCCAAATCAATCGCGATGGATTCGTGAAACTGGATCGTAAGTGCCTTCATCACGAGAATCGCCATCATCGTTCCAAAAATCGAGGAGAGGATCACATCCCGGATCCGAGTTCCCTTGGTCGAAAGGGTGCGCAAGCGGGGCAGCCGGAAGATCACAAACATGAAGAGAACGACCGTTAGTGTTTCCACCAACAGTTGAGTGATCGCGAGGTCGGGAGCACCGTAATAGAGAAAGAGTAGAGCCACCCCGAAACCAACGGTTCCCAAAGCAACCAACGCGGTGATCCGGTTATTGGTCCCCGCCGCCAAAATCGCTGCAATCACCATGATCACCACCAGCCCCGACGAAAGAATACCCATGGAATGCGTGGAAATACTGACCTGCACCCCTCCAAAGGTAAACAAGGCCCAGCCCAGCAAACCTGCAGTCACTGCTACGATGACAAAGACATAATTGTGCAGGAGACCGGACTGCAGAAACCGGGTTTGCACTTTGGAAAACTTGACCATCCCATCGAAAAGCCAGTCGTAGACCGCTTCCGCCCCCCGGGGACGCAGGAAGGAGTTGAAGGGCAGATGCCGCCTCCAAAAGAAACGACGACAGCAGTAAAGGCTCACCCCACCAGCGAGCGTGCACAGGCTCAACAGCAGCGGAAGGTTGATCCCGTGCCAAAGGGAGATGTGAAGATCCACACGCTGCCCCTCAATCGCCGAGACGGCAGGAGCCACAATACTGGACGAGACCAAGAAGGGCAGCAGTCCGAAAACGAGCCCGAGAATCGCGAGAAGCAACGGGCCAAAAACCATCGATGGAGGTGCTTCGTGGGGATGCTTGGGAAGATCCTCTTCTTTTGACGGCGTTCCCCAGAATGGGCCAACCCCCGCTTTAAAGGCGAGAGCCAGCATCAACATGTTTCCCACAAAAGCGACAGGCAGCGCTACTTGAGCAACGCCCTCCATGGCGACACCGGCCTTGTAGACATACTCCTTTCCGACAAACCCGAAGAAAGGAGGAAATCCCGCCTTGGACAGAGCCGCGAGTCCGGCAGCAATCGCCGTCAACGGCATAGCCTTACGCAAGCCCCTCAATACTTGAACATTGCGGGTGCCGGTTTCGTGATCCACCGAGCCTGCCGTCATAAAGAGTGCGGCTTTGTAAAGAGCGTGCCCGATGAGGAAGATGACCATCGATTTGATCGCCAGCTCGGTCCCCAACCCAATCAGCATCGTCAGGAGCCCCAAAACCCCGAGCGTCGTGTAGGCGAGGATCTTTTTCAGATCGGTCTGGAATATTCCGAGGAGTACCGCGGTCAGTAGGGTCGCTCCCCCGAAGCAGGTCAGTGTCCAGGACCAGAGGGCGGTTTCTCCGAGTGCCGGATTCAGCCGGGCCAAGAGGAAGACTCCGGCCTTCACCATGGTTGCTGAGTGGAGATAGGCACTGACAGGAGTCGGGGCCGCCATTGCATTTGGCAGCCAGAAATGAAACGGGACCTGGGCACTCTTGGTGAAAGCCCCCAGGAGAATCAGGATCACCATCCCGGTGTAGAGCGGTGACTCGTGAATAATCGCCGAAAGCCCGCCTAACTCGGAAATGCGATAGGTCCCCCCGGCGATTCCCAGAAGAATGAAACCTCCCAGCATGGCCACTGCACCTCCCCCAGTAACCAGCAGGGCTTGAAGAGCTTTTTTCCGAGCATTCTCATCCTCGTGGTTGAAACCGATCAGGAGGTAGGAAGAAATGCTCGTCAGCTCCCAGAAGACAAAAAGGAGAATGAGGTTATCGGAGAGGACCAGGCCGAGCATCGCTCCCATAAACAAGAGAAGGAACGAGCCAAAACGGCCAAACTGCGGGTGGTCCTTCATATACCCCGCCGCGTAAATCCCAACCAGAACCCCGATCCCGGTGACGAGGAAAGCCATCATCGCCGAGAGGCCGTCTAGCCGGAGGTCGAGCGAAACTCCCAGTGCCGGGAACCACTCCCAAGAGGCGTTGACTCCGCCCTCGGCCAATCCACCGCCAAACCACGCGAACGCGAGCAAGATGAATGCAATCAGCGGAGGGAGCCCGAGAAAGAGACTCCACCCAGCACGACCCTTACGCCCGAAAAACGGGGCCAGGCATGCGCCCGCAAAAATCGTGAGGATACTGAGAATGAGTAGCATTGAGAATGAGAGTTACCCCAATAACAGCGGGATTGATGCCCGCATCAAGCAAAAGCGAAAAAAAGGGCCGTCTCTTGCGAGACGGCCCTTGGATAAATGGTTTATTCGAATGTTCGCTGAGGGAACAGACGCATTACATCATGCCGCCCATGCCACCCATGCCGCCCATTCCACCCATGTCAGGAGCCGGAGCCGGCTTATCCTTTTCAGGGAGGTCTGTGATCATGCACTCAGTGGTCAGGAGGAGACCGGCGACCGAACCTGCATTCTGCAGAGCGGTGCGAGTCACCTTGGCCGGATCCACGACACCTGCCTTGAGGAGGTCTTCGTATTCACCGGTTGCGACGTTGTAACCCTTGGTGCTGGCACTCTTGAGGACCTGTTGGACCACGATCGAGCCTTCAACACCGGCGTTGGTGCAGAGCTGACGCAGCGGATACTCAATCGCCTTGCGGACGATGGTCGCACCAATGGCTTCGTCACCTTCGAGCTCCTCGACGGCCTTTTCAATCGCTTTGGCAGCATTGAGGAGAGCGACACCACCACCGGGGAGGATACCTTCCTCAACGGCAGCGCGGGTGGCGTGAAGGGCGTCTTCAACGCGAGCCTTCTTTTCCTTCATTTCCGGCTCAGTTGCGGCACCAACGTTGATGACGGCAACACCACCAGCGAGCTTGGCGAGGCGTTCCTGCAGCTTTTCGCGGTCGTAGTCGGAAGAAGTTTCTTCGATCTGACGACGGATCTGCTTCACGCGGCCCTGGATGTCAGAAGCTTTACCAGCGCCTTCGACGATGGTGGTGCTTTCCTTGTCGATGGAGACGCGCTTCGCACGGCCGAGGTCGCTGACCTGAACGTTCTCGAGCTTGATGCCGAGATCTTCAGTGATGCAACGGCCACCGGTAAGAACGGCGATGTCTTCGAGCATGGCCTTACGGCGATCACCGAAGCCAGGAGCCTTAACAGCGCAGACGTTCAACGTGCCACGGAGCTTGTTCACCACGAGGGCAGCGAGGGCTTCGCCTTCGATGTCTTCCGAGATGATCAAGAACGGCTTGCCTTGTTTGGCAACGTTCTGGAGAAGCGGGAGGATGTCGTTGAGGTTCGAGATCTTCTTCTCGTGAATCAGGATGTAGGCATCTTCGAGGATGCACTCCATGGTTTCCTGATCGGTCGTGAAGTAAGGGCTCAAGTAACCCTTATCGAACTGCATCCCTTCAACAACGTCGAGGGTGGTTTCGATCGACTTGGCTTCTTCAACGGTAATGGTTCCGTCCTTACCAACCTTGTCCATGGCGTCGGCGATGATTTCACCGATTTCGAGGTCCCAGTTGGCGGATACGGTAGCGACCTGGCGAACTTCGTCGCGGCTGCTAACCTTCTTGGAGGACTTGGCGAACTCAGCGACCGAGGCAGCAACTGCCTTGTCGATCCCGCGCTTCAAGTAAACCGGGTTAGCACCAGCGGCCACGTTCTTGAGACCTTCGCGGTAAACCGCTTCAGCCAGAACGGTAGCGGTGGTCGTACCGTCACCTGCGGCGTCAGAGGTCTTGGAAGCGACTTCCTTCACCATCTGTGCGCCCATGTTTTCGTAAGGATCTTCGAGCTCGATTTCCTTCGCGACTGAGACACCGTCCTTGGTGACAGTCGGGGAACCGAACTTCTTGTCGATGATTACGTTACGTCCCTTAGGTCCGAGAGTTACCTTGACGGCTTTGGAGAGAGTTTCCACGCCGCGCAGGATTTTCTTCCGGCCTGCTTCGTCAAACAGTAGTTGTTTGGCCATAATATTTCCTGTGTTTCTTTAGATTAACGGTTGAATTATCCGATGATGCCGAGGATGTCATCTTCACGCATGAGCGTGTAAACGGCACCGTCCAGCTTCACTTCTGTTCCCCCGTATTTGCTAACGAGGACACGGTCACCGACCTTGACTTCGAAGGAGCTCTTAGCACCCGCTTCGTCGGTCTTTCCGGTTCCGAGGGCAATGACTTCAGCTTCCTGTGGCTTTTCTTTAGCCGAATCAGGAATGATGATGCCACCGCGAACTTGTTCATCTTCTTCGACGTGCTTTACGAGAACACGGTCTCCGAGTGGTTTGATTTTCACTTTACTCATGTAGGTGGTTTTATTTCGGGTTAGATTGGTGAAAGCGTGCGGCGATCCGCTTAGCTCTTCTTCTCGTCCTCGTCGACGACTTCGAAGTCGGCATCGACCACGTCGTCATCTTTTTCGCTGCTGGAGGACTCTCCGCCAGGAGCTTGCCCTTCGGGCTGAGGACCGCCTGCGGCTCCTTCGCCGCCGGCTTGACTGTAGATTTCCTGTCCGATCTGCGTAAGGATGCCAGTGATCTTTTCCTTGGCCTCCTTCAACTCTTCGGCGGAAGCGGACTGGTTCTCGAGGACCTTACGGCCATCGGCCACTGCGAGCTCGATCGCACTCTTCTTGTCTTCCGGAAGTTTGTCGCCCAAGTCGGTGATTTGCTTCTCGGCTTGGTAGCAGAGATTGTCGAGTTCGTTGCGATTTTCGACCGACTCCTTGCGCTTCTTATCTTCTTCAGCGTGGAGCTCAGCTTCCTTCTTCAGACGATCGATTTCGTCCTTATCGAGTCCAGAAGAGCCGGAAATGGTGATCTTTTGATCCTTGCCCGTGCCTTGGTCTTTTGCAGTCACGTGGAGGATCCCGTTGGCGTCGATGTCAAAGGTGACTTCGATCTGAGGCACTCCGCGTGGCGCCGAAGGAATTCCTTCGAGACGGAAGTTACCGAGCATCTTGTTGTCGGCAGCCATCGGACGTTCCCCTTGAAGAACTTTGATGTCCACGGCGGTCTGGTTGTCGGCGTAGGTCGAGAAAACCTGACTCTTCTTCGTCGGGATCGTCGTGTTACGTTCGATCATCGGAGTGGAGACCGCACCAGCGGTTTCGATTCCGAGAGTCAACGGAGTCACGTCGAGGAGAAGAACGTCGCGCATGTCGCCCTGAAGGACAGCACCCTGAATCGCAGCCCCGATGGCCACAACTTCGTCCGGGTTCACGCCCTTATGAGGCTCCTTGCCGGCGAGCTCACGAGCCACTTCAATAACCTTCGGGTTGCGGGTCATTCCCCCAACGAGAACGAGGTCATTCACTTCCGAAGAAGAGAAGCCAGCATCCTTCAAGCAGGCTTCAAAAGGAGCCTTGATGCGCTGGAAAAGAGAATCAGTGATCTGCTCGAGCTTCGAACGGCTGAGAGTGACGTTCAGGTGCTTCGGCCCGGAAGCGTCGGCAGTGATGAACGGCAGGTTGATATCAGTCGACTGAGTCGAAGAGAGAGCGATTTTCGCCTTCTCCGCTTCTTCCTTCAGGCGCTGCTTGGCCATAGGGTCGCCGAGGAGGTCGATCCCATTCTCCTTCTGGAATTCACCAGCGAGCCACTGAATCAGAGCCGTATCCCAGTTATCCCCACCGAGGTGCGTGTCCCCGTTGGTGGCTTTCACTTCAAAAACTCCGTCACCGATTTCAAGCACGGAGACGTCGAAAGTTCCCCCACCCAAGTCAAAGACTGAAATGGTGTGGTCATTCTTCTTATCGAGGCCGTAGGCCAGCGAAGCGGCGGTCGGCTCATTGATGATGCGGTCTACTTCGAGACCGGCGATTGTGCCGGCGTCCTTAGTGGCTTGGCGCTGCGCATCGTTAAAATAGGCCGGAACAGTGACGACAGCCTTGGTAACTGGCTCACCGAGGTAAGCTTCGGCGTCAGCCTTCAACTTCCCTAGGATCATTGCGGAAATCTGCTCCGGGGAGAAATCTTCCTTTTTGTCACCAACTTGGCAGCGGATGTAGGCGTCGCCATTCTTCCCTTCTACAACTTCGTAGGGGAGACTGCGGGCTTCTTCCTGCACTTCGGCAAACTTACGACCAATCAAACGCTTGGCCGAGAAAATGGTGTTCTGCGGATTCGTGATCGCCTGACGTTTAGCCGCTTGGCCGACGAGACGCTCTCCGCTCTTCGAAAAGGCGACGACTGACGGAGTGGTCCGTGCCCCCTCCGAATTTTCAATAACCTTCGGCTCGCCACCTTCCATGATGGCGACACAAGAGTTTGTTGTACCTAAATCGATTCCAATGATTTTACTCATGCCATCTCTTATGCTGTTTCAATGCCAACGCCCCGAGCAGCATCACAACATATTGGTATTCAGATCGATAAAGAAAAACAACCCAGTCTTCGGTCACCCTATCCCCTTCAAAAACGATGCCAGGATGTCTCACTTCTGTCACAGTCCCGCCCACAGGGTCACACTGTGTCCCGGTTGCTCCACCGCACTTCTGAACAAACCAAGAATGCTGCCCCAATCCACTTAATACCGAATTTAGTAAGTTTTGATAGTTATGGCCGGATGAGAAATGAGCCTGAGCGAGGCGGCCCAATTGGAGGCGGGTCTGCGACCCGTGCCATTTGGGCTAACGCTGCTCAGGCTCATTTCCCGCCCGTTCCAGGGGGATGCGCCCAGAATCGAAGGTCGCTGCGTTGCAGGGATCGGAGCGTATCTCGATACGAATCCAATCCCTGCGGCTTGCGCTGCTTCGATTCTGCGCTGCACCATAACGGTCAAACCTTACTAAATTCGGTATAACAAGGGCACGAAGTGGCCGAGATCGTCATCCTCCCCACGACCAGAGAGCCCCATGAGGGTCTACCTCTGCGTGTCGAGAGCCCTAATTCCGAACGTCGCCAGAATCGATCTTTCCCAGTCCAATCAAGACCCGGTAGTCTCCGTCGAAAATATCGACGAAATCATCGATATTATCTTCCTCACTCTCTGAGACGGTTTCGTCCTCGCCCTTGAAGATGATCGCGTTCAACTGGGGACGCTCGTCATTGTTCTGATCGTAAATAAGTCGCTGCTGCATTTCGATCCAATCGCGCAGTTCTCGTTCGGGTATCGGAGTATACTCATTCGAGTCATATCCCCGAACATTGGGAACATAATTCTTAAAATCCTTCGCAACCTCTTTCTCCATTCGACTGCGCAACTGATTATTCTCGCCGCCCGTGTAGACCCGCGGCGGAATTCCCTTTTTCTGGCGAGCCTTATTCTCCCGTTCCTTAAACTCCTTCATGCGGCGAGAAACTTCATTGGACGTAGCCTTACGGGCCGTCTTATACTCCTCAATCGATTTAAAATCGGTCGTGTCCTTAATCCGATCGAGATAAGCTTCCCTCTCATCCTCAATCTCTTTTTCATCCTTGATGAGCCGTTCCTTTATACTTTCAAGGCTCGGTAAACTGTCGGAGAGGATATAGATCGCATCCGCCTGCTGCTCAAGAGCCGCTATCATCGCCATAAACTGCGAATTCCGCGTATTCCAACCATCCGAGAGAATCCTTTTCCCAAGAGGCTGCGCTTCAGCCTTGGGACGGAAGTTCCGAGTGCGAATCCCCTTTTCCTTTAAACTGGAGTTAACAGGCGCAATCCATTCAGCAAAAGCCTCCTTATTCGTCGATGTCGCCGGAACGAGATTGGGACGCCAAATTTCCATCCGGCTCCGATCAAAAAGGATCATATTGAAAAGTACACCAGAAGGAAGGTCATTCACCAGCCCAATGACATCCTTTTTGATCACGTCGTAAGTCGGAATCCCGCCCTTTTTGTCTTGGAGGAGATCCGTGCGAACATCGACGACAAAGAGGAACTTTTCCCCTTTCGCTTTGATGTCGAAGAGATCGACGGACACCTCACCCAGGCTAAGACCGCCGCCATCGCCGAGATCACCAAACCCCCCTTCACCGAAGCGACCAATACCCCCGCTTCCATTGATGTTGGGCACCGCGATATCCATATCCGGCATCGTTATATCGGAAACCTGCTTCACCTGAAGCTTCTGCTTGGGGCGTTGCGACTTCTGCTGCTGCTGCTGCATCCGCACCTTATACTCCAATTGCACCCGCTCGATTTTTTCGACGGGAGGAGGCTCTTCAAAGGTCGGATCTTTCGGCACTACGGCCTGATAGACCGTCCAGCTGCCAAAAGCGATAAGCGCCAGTAGGTGAATTCCAAGAATCCCGAGCATGATGCCCCAGAGGATTTTATTGGGAGGTTTCTTTTGAGGGCGGTACACAACTTAACAAAATAGCAGAAAATTTAGAAGCAATCAGAAGGGATATATTTCAAGAAGAACTTCGTCAACCGATACCAATTTAAACACATTGGCAACAGTTTCAATATCTCTAATGATTACGGTCTCCCTCCCTCTGTTTCGGGGGTAAAAAGCCCATTCATCAACTCCTCGGCCAAAATCGGCAATCCAACCGCGGCGGTCGTTTCCCGCATTTCGAATCCCAGCAAACTTCCACTCTCCACCATCTGCGGGTTCGTCCAGAGGCGCCGACATCCGGTGGGAGCCAAACTCACGAGACTGGCTGCCGGATAGACCACTAGGGATGTGCCGACCACCACGAGGATTTCCGCTTTCCTCACAATCGGCTCGGCCTTCTCCATTGCCGGGACCATTTCCCCGAACCAAACAATGTGCGGCCGAAGCTGGGAACCCTTCTCACAAAGATCCCCCAGTCGAATATCCCGGCCCTCCAGCGGATAGAGCAACTGCTCATCCACCGAGCTGCGCGCTAGTCCCAATTCCCCATGCAAATGCAGAACCCGCGTCGATCCTGCCCGCTCATGAAGATCGTCCACATTCTGGGTAATGATCTCCACCGAGAACTTCTCTTCCAACTGCGCCAGAGCCCGATGACCCGCATTTGGCTCCGCCGTTCGCAACTGCCGCCGCCTTTGGTTGTAAAAATCCAAAACCATCTCCGGATCCCTCTCCCATGCCTCTGGCGTCGCCACATCTTCCACTCGATGCCCCTCCCAAAGTCCGTCCGCATCCCGAAAAGTCTTCAACCCACTTTCCGCACTCATCCCGGCACCCGAAATGACTACGACTTTCTGCTTCGAACGATTCATCCTACCTAAACGCTCCCGAATCCTACCTGACCAGACCTCCTCAGGTAAACCTCTAATGTTCAAGCACTCCCAGAGAACTGATCTACTTTCATTGACTAGTTCAACTCTCAGGAGCAGCACCCCTCGAGTAATCCTCCCTCCAGAAACTTTTTGTATCCAGGCTGCTCTATACTGACCGGCTCTCCACGTGCGCCATCCCTGCATTGTCCACACACTCACCTCGTATTTTTTTCGATTCGCCTCTCTCAAGGATCCTGCTTTCCTCAGCGGATGGATCTGACTACCGGACAATGGATTGCGGTTTGTGCTGCAGCGTTTGGCGTTGGCCTCGGCAAAGGAGGTCTACCGGGATTGGGCAACTTGGCCATTGCCATCTACGCCCTCGCCTTTCCAGCACGGATTTCGGTCGGAATTCTTCTCCCGGTTCTGATGGCAGCGGATCTGATCGCGGTGATCGTCTATCGCAGGCACGCCGAGTGGGGGGTGATTGGCAAATTTCTCCCTTGGACCGTCCTCGGAGTCTGCCTCGGGGCGCTGGTTTTTGGCAATATTGGCGACCGAACCGTGGAGATCCTCATCGGCCTGATCCTCCTGATCATGACAGGGCTTCACTTCCTCAAATCCTTCCTCCACCGCGGCCGCACTGACGTCCCCACCGGGAAAGCCGCGCTCGGACTCCGCGCTTCCACCGGGATCATCGGCGGATTTGCCACCATGATCGCCAATGCCGCCGGCCCCGTCGCCGCCCTCTACCTGATCTTTCTCCGCCTCCCGAAGATCGCCTTCGTCGGCACCCTCGCCTGGTTCTTCATGATCGTGAACTGGATCAAGCTCCCCTTCATGATCGGCCTCGGCGCCATCAACCTCGACTCCATGAGCGTGTCCCTCCCCGCCATGGCCTTCGCCATGGTCGGCGTTCTCGCCGCCCGGGCCGTTGTCGAAAAAATCCCCCAAAAACTCTTCGAGTGGCTGATCTGGATCTTCGTCATCGGGGCGGGATTCCAACTACTGCTCTAGGACGGACCTCCGAAACCTTGGAAAACGAAATCAAATCCCGCCAGCGAACCGATCATTCGTCTCGCGCTCGTCCGCACCGAATCACCACAAAAACTGCCGCTGCCAACAACAAAAGATCTCTCCCCAGAACCAAAGGATAATTGGTCTTCACTTCCGCCCGCCCAAAGCACCCACACGATACGTCGATTCCGCGGCCCCAAGCGGAGACCAATACCACCGCAAAAACGACGCTCAACACCGCAGCAATCAGCGCAGACTCCTTCCGAAGAATACGCAGAAACATCCCAATCCCCGCCACGACCTCCGTCGCTGGCAGGAAAAGCGCGATCCAATATGCCACAGAGGACCGCACTAGCTGGTAGCTCAAGATATCGGCCTGAAACTCATCCGGACGAATCAGCTTCACGAACCCCGCGTAAAGGAAAACGACGCCCAGCCCCCAAGCGAGTAAAGACTCTGCTATTCTTGCGCCGCCTGCCATGCCTCCCATCCGCCTTTCAAAACGTACACTTCCTCAAATCCCGCCTCCCCACTAAGCCGCTTAGCCACCCCATGGCTTGCCTGACAACTCAAGCTGCTACAATAGACAATAATTCGGTCGCCGGGCTGCCACGCATCGAGCAGGTCCGGAAAAGGGTGCCCCAATCACTCTCGTTCAATAATATTGCCCCCGGAATATGCTCCTTTGCAAATTCATCGGCAGAACGAGCGTCGACCCAGAGAACCCTCCCCTCCGCCGCCCTTGAATCCCGCAGGAGAATTTCTCCGTCACGCAAGGACTCCTCCGACCAGGATGGTCGGGCTGGATTGACCAGCCAATTCATTCCGCCAACGACAAGCACGGCCAACGCCATCATACCGAGTTTTGACAGGCTTTCCATATCTCCCTCCGACGTTCTAAAGGCCTCTAAGACTCACACAAAGACTCTCTACACTGTCCGAAAAATACATTCACTTGATGTGAGCATAGACATAGTAGGTTCTCGGACTCTCCACCGGATAATCTGTACTCAAGGTGATTCGAGCCCTTGCCGCCTCATCCGTCTGCGTGGGAAACAAATGTAGTTGGTACGACCTGCCCTCTTCGATCTCCTCCAAATGAACTTCGATGCTACCATTGTTCGACTCCGCCGACAGCACCTTTATCGGTTCTTCGATTCCGACCTTTAGCTCAATGGTCTTCCCATCTGGGACCTCTCCCTTCTTCCAAAAGACGAAAGCAGGACGAATATTCAACAAGTCCGGAATGACCGTCTCCATGGTCAACACCGTCGGCTTTTCCTCCCCTTTCGTCGATACGCGGATCGTCTTCGTCTGCACGCCCTTACGACTCCCAATCTTCAAGGTCGCCTCGATCTTTCCGACCTCTCCTGGCTCGTAAGTCTTCTTGTCCAACTCGGTCGTCGTGCAGCCACAACTCGGCTTCACCTCCGTAATTGTCACTGCATCATCACCAATGTTCGCAAATCGGAAAACCGCCGTAATTTCGGAATCCGACGGATCCGCTTCCTGCGATACCTTGGTAGTGTTCCAATCGAGAGAGGCGTAAGAATGTGTCGAGACAACAAGGAAGAAGAGAATTAGAGAGAGTGATTTTTTCATAACGAGAAGACGTGGACGGCGGCTGTTTTGGAGGCTTTGCGGCTAAGATATTAGAAGAGTGTTTCCATGTTGCGCTCTCGAGTCGTTGACGGGAGCTAACTAGTAAGATGCGAGAGTTGAGCGAACGGCATTGACCAAAGCCGCGCTACTTCTTCAAGCGAAGAACCAAGACACCGCCAACGCCAACCACGGCAACGATTAACCACAGCCACCAATCAGACGATTGCTCAACTGGCTCTTCGATTGGTTCTGCAACGACCACCTCGGAAGATTCTTCGCCGTTTGGTTCAGCCGCGGTTCCTTCTTCAATGACTTCAGCAATTTCGGTATGTCCTTCGCTTACAATCGATCTGTCACTTTGATCAGGCAAATCAACGGGCCAAAGACTACGAGTAGATATAGCTTGCATGCTAGGTCCAGGTTTTTTACCCATTGCGATGAAATCGTAAGTTGCTTCAGCCAGATTAATGATCTCAGTGTCCAAATCTGAGCTGTTGATGATCTCAAGGAGGTGAGGCTTTATCTCGTCTGCATTTTCTCCGTACCCAGCAATTGCCAACAAAGCACCTTTTGAAAGAGAGGAGTTATTACCTTTAGCGATGATAATGAGCTTCGACAGCAAGCGATCATCTTGCAAGAAGCCCAAAAGCTCCCATGATTGGTGCTGAACGAGAGAGTCTTGAGTGGATTTAAAAATCTCCAATGCTAGATCAGAGATTTCAAACGATTCGTAACCAGCAGCAGACATAGCAGTTAGAGTCGATATTTTGACCTCGTCCACTGCCTCCGCCTCTACTGCGTTCATCAGCAAGTCCTCGATTTCTTTGTTAGGACTGGAGGAATAAGCCAAAGCCTGAGAAGCAGCCATTCGAACAGCAGGGTTCTCGTCGTTGATCAAACTAGCAAGTCTATGCTGGAAAACCACAGTATCCTCTGGATGAAAGGCTGGTATCGCTGAAACAGGTGCCGATTGAACTCCAACCATGAGCAAAACAGAGGCTTGAGCGGCAGCTAACCGAACATCGGAAGACTCATCATATAGAGCAGACGAATACAAAGACAGCAAAGCCTTGGTATCATCGATCAGCCGATCTGGGCGGCCTCGTAATATCTCGATTTTTTCACTAGGCTCAAGCCTCGTAAACTCTTCCTCAGTCAGCGCATTAGCGACCAATAACTGCGCGAGAAAAAATGCAATAATCCGTGTCATAATAAATTTCCTGACTCGTCCACGTCGTGTTCCTCAGGCGGGAAGAGTGACCCAATACCCTCACCTGTTTCAAGAGGATCATGCTCGTACACACGGCTCCCATTAATGTATACCTCGTAAGCAGGAAAACCGTCGTGTGTACCTTCCAATGTATAGGTATTATTATTGCGATCAATGGTCACCTTCAAAGTGTAATTAATTGATGGTGCTCCAGACACCAAAGGATTAGCCGAGTCTAGCTTACAGGTTAACTCAATCGATCTATCCGAAATCCAATTCGGGCTCTCAATCCAAGCATCAGTTTGGGGAGCAGTATCTATTGCGATCATGTGAGGCGCTCCAACAATTGTGTCTGCCAAGGCTTGTTGATTCAGATTACCAGATGAATCAAGTGAGCTACTAGGATCATAGGATTTCGTAGTTCCAATATGAACAAAGCGGTCACTATTGCCGCGACCATCAGCATTTACTCCAAAAGCGCCATCAACCAATCCATTTGCATCAGCAGGTTGATAGGCAATTACATGGAACTTTTGCTGTGTGCGATGCGAGCCATTTTCCGACCAAGTTGCCCTCGGAGGTGAGCCTGAGATTCTATTATCACCAGAAAATCGAGTGTCGTTGAATGGGATTGGACTTTCTACATTATTCTGTGGGATAAAAGTACTTATTGTGACTGTATCCACCGCTAGAAGAGAAAACAACCCTTCCGTATCCGGCTTGAGAGCTTCGGGATCGAGGTCAAACACCGTAGACGAAGACCCATCCCATTCAATTACCCCAGAGAGGATTTCAGCTTCCTCGCTTTCATCCACATTCTCCGTATCCGGGTCATCTTTAGGGTGAAAAACAATAAGATAAGACCTCGGAGTTTTCTCGCTCTCATCGGCATCGCCGCCCCACTCGAATTTGAAGCGGACTTTACTGTAGCTAATCCAGTCCTCAGAAGTATCGGTCGTTAAACCAACCGCCACCGCACTCACGGAATCGCTGACCTGGGAAAAACCTGCTTGAAAATCCGGCATCATATCACTGGCATCTCGAATAAAATCGTCCGTGCTGTAGGCATCACTCAATTCAATATCGTAGCGAAAACTTACGGTATTGTCACCATCCTCAAATTCCCGAATCGACCACGCGTGTAATGGCTCCTGATCCGAATTGACTAGATCGGTATTGCCAGGCGCATAATGGGTCCATCCCTCTTCTGCCACACATCTCTCCCGACTCGCCACCGCATAAGTCGTTGTCGTCCTTCCGAAAAGGCCGTCCGTAGGGTCGGTGCATCCGGAAACCTTGCTTCGTGTATAAGTCTCTTTTAGATAAGTCGTCACTTCCTCCGGCGGCTCACTGCCTTGAACAAAGAATGGGGTGAATCCCGGGCACGGAATCGAAAAAGAAACTCGCTGATAGAGAATGTTCAACCCGTCCGGATCGATCAACTCGTCGACGGGTTCCAATTCTTCCAAATCGTTATCGAAGAACACCGTGCACTCGTTCTCATTTTCGGCGCTGCTTTCGGAAAGAACAAAGCAGTCTTGGCAGTTATAATCCTCGTTCCAGCATCC
>NZ_JACHVA010000117.1 GCF_014230055.1 Puniceicoccus vermicola
TACTACCATGTGATGAGTCGAACGGTGAATGGGGAGGCTCTCTTTGGGGATCGGGAGAGGGAGGTTTTGCGGAAGATGATTTGGCAGGTGGCTGATTTCTCGGGGATTCGGGTGGTTACCTATGCGGTGATGAAGAACCACTTCCATGTTTTGGTGGAGGTGCCGGCGGAGGTGAGTATTTCGGATGAGGAGTTGGTGCGTCGGTATCGTCGGCTCTATCCGAAGCCTACGCCTTGGAATCCGATGCGGGCTGAGGTTTTGGAGGGGCACCTTCGGGATCATACTTTGGAAGGGATGGACTTGCGGAAGAGTCTGTTGCGACGGATGGGGGATGTTTCCTGGATGATGAAGACCCTCAAGCAACGATTCACGCTTTGGTTTAATCGGTCGCGGGATCGTTTTGGACCGCTTTGGTGTGAGCGGTTTAAGAGTGTTCTGGTGGAAGGGGATCGTTGGGCGCTGCGGACGGTGGCTGCCTATATTGACTTGAATGCGGTGCGGGCGGGGTTGGTTGAAGATCCTAAGGATTATCGATTTTGTGGGTATGCCGAGGCGATTGGAGGGGGGCGGATGGCTCGGGCTGGTCTTTCGGTTGTGGACAAGGATCTGGCTGGGTATCGCCAGACTTTGTATGGTGCCGGGGCCGGGGAGAAGGATGAGAAGAAGTCGATCTCTCGGGAAGAAGCGGTGCGGGTTTTGGAAGAGGAGAAGGGAAAGTTGCCCCTGTCTGTGGTTTTACGATGCCGGGTCCGGTATTTTACCGATGGAATGGTGCTGGGATCGCCCTCGTTTGTGGAGGAACAGGTGCAGCAGGATGCGGGGAAGCGTCCGAAGCGGGCGCATGTCATGACGGGAACCGACTGGGGAGGCTTGGCAGTTGGGACGGGGTTGCGGGCGAAGTTGTTCCGCTGATGGTGATTATTTTAGGAATCTGAGAATTGCTGACGCCAAATCTTCGGGATTTTCTAGATGTGGGGAGTGTCCTGCATGGGGGACGATGGAGAGATGAGAGTTTTGGAGGCGATCGCTCATTTCTGATGCAATCTGATTGAATTTCGAATCGGTTTCCCCGACGCAGATAAGAGTGGGGATCTTGATGTTGATGAGTTTATCCCAGAGGGAAGGGAGGGCTCCGGTGCCGTGATGCTCCAAAGAATGAATTAGTCCTTGGGCTTTGTTTTGTCTTCTTCGCTCGAGGAGCGCGTCGCGTTTTGGCGCTGGCAGCTGGTCGAGAGTTTGGAGCACGGGTTGTTTCCACCACTGATCAAGGAACGAGGAGATGCCTTCCTGATGAAGAAGGTCGATCCATCGCTTGTCTGCTCGTCTTCGATCTTTTCGTTCCTGTAGGGTCGGTAGACCTGGGCTTGTGCTGATCAGGACTAGCTTCTCGAAGGCGCTTTGGTTGCGGATAGCGAGATGCAGGAGTAATCGTCCGCCCATGGAATAGCCTATTCCGATTTGTGGGCTTCCGGAAAGGTTGAGGAGTTGATTCTCCAGTGCTTCCCATCGGAAATCTTCGGCCGGTGCGTCGGCATGGATTCCGTGTCCTGGAAGGTCGGGGCAGGTCCAGGAGCCACCCACACAAGAAGAAAGGGCGGAATAATCCGCCCCTTCTCCAGTAAAACCGTGCAACGCGAGGATTCGGGTTGCCGATGAAAGTAGTTGGCTCAACTCGTTTGCTTGGCAGCGGCTTCGACAATGCCGACGAAGGAGCGGGCTACGAGAGCTGCTCCCCCGATGAGGCCTCCGTCGATGTCGGGCTGGGCGAGAAGTTCGTCAGCATTTTCCGGCTTCATCGATCCGCCGTATAGGATGCGGATCTTGTCGGCCTTTTCTTCGCCGACGAGCTCGGCGAGAACGGAACGGATCGCTTTGTGAACTTCCTGTGCCATTTCGGGAGTGGCGGTTTTGCCGGTTCCGATGGCCCAGACGGGTTCGTAGGCGATGACGAGGTTCTCGGCTTGATCAGCAGTGACGCCTTCGAGTCCTTTGCGGACTTGGCCCGAGACGATGTCGATCGTCTTCTCGGCTTCGCGCTCTTCGAGGGTTTCCCCAACGCAGAGGATCGGCTTCAGGTTGTTGGCGAGAGCCGCGAGCACCTTCTTGTTGATGAAGGCGTCGTCCTCGGCGAAGAGGGCGCGGCGTTCGCTGTGACCTAGGATCACGTGCGTGACGAAGAGGCTGCGGAGCATTTCAGCGGAAACTTCGCCGGTGTAAGCTCCGGAAGCTTCCGGGTTCATGTTCTGCGCGCCCAACTGAATGTTGGATTCGTTGATTGCTTTTCCAACGCTTTCGAGGGCGGTGAATGGAGGGCAGATGACGACGCCGACGGAGGTTTCGTTTCCGAGTTGGGAAACGATGTCTTCGGTCAGCTCAACGCCTTCACTGGCGTTTTTGTTCATCTTCCAGTTTCCGGCAATCAGATATTTGCGGGACTTGCTCATAATTTTTTCAGTTTGATGGATTACTCTTGGTCGAGTGCGGCAACGCCAGGAAGGGTCTTGCCTTCGAGGAATTCGAGGCTGGCTCCGCCGCCGGTGCTCATGAAGGTCACCTTATCGGAGAACCCGCTCTTCTTGATCGCTTTGACCGAATCTCCACCACCGATGATGGAGGTTCCGCTGCTGGAGGCTACTGCATCGGCAACCGCGAAGGTTCCTTTGCTGCATTCTGAGATCTCGAAGATCCCCATTGGGCCGTTCCAGAGGATGGTCTTGGCGCTCGCGATTTCTTCGGAGAAGGCCTTGATGGTTTCGGGGCCGATGTCGACGCCTTCCCAGCCATCGGGGATGTTGCCGGAAATCGTGTCGGTTTCGGCGACGGACTTTTCCTTAAAGTCCAAGCCCTTGGCGATCAGGTTGTCAGTCGGGAGGAGGAGCTTGACGCCCTTCTCAGCGGCCTTGTTGATCGCGGCTTTGGCGGTCTCGACTTTGTCGATTTCGCAGAGGCTGTCGCCGACGGTGCGGCCGTTAGCGAGGGCGAAAGTGTAGGCCATCGCGCCGCCGATGAGCATTGTGTCGGCTTTATCGAGGAGGGAGTCGATGACGGCGATCTTGTCGCTGACTTTGGCTCCTCCGAGAATGACGACGAAAGGATGTTCCGGGTTTCCGGTTTTCTCCCCGAGATAGGCGAGTTCCTTTTCGATCAGGTAGCCAGCCACTTTAGGTGAAAGAAAATCGCAAACTCCTGCGGTCGAGGCGTGGGCGCGGTGAGCGGTGCCAAAGGCGTCGTTCACGTAGGCTTCGGCGATCGAGGCGAGTTTTTCCGTGAAGGCCGGATCGTTCTTTTCTTCGCCTTCGTGGAAGCGGAGGTTTTCGAGAAGAAGAATTTGGCCGGGTTCAAGCGCTTCGGCAGCGGCTTTTACCTTGTCACCGATGCAGTCATCCGTGAAGGCGACGAGCTTGCCGAGTTTGTTGCTCAGTTCTTTGGCGACGGGTGCGAGGCTCATTTCAGGAACACGCTTGCCCTTCGGACGACCAAGGTGGCTACCGAGGATGATCTTGGCACCCTGCTCGATGAGTTTGTTGATGGTCGGGAGAGCCGCGACGATCCGACTGTCATCGGAGATGGTGCCGTTGCTATCAAGCGGAACATTGAAATCAACGCGGACAAAGACCCGCTTTCCCGCAAGATCGACCGAATCGATGGTTTTTGCTTTCGACATAATAGTTTGAACTTCTGGTTTTGGAAATTTCTGAAAGGGAGGTCGAGTCGACCTCTTCATTGTATCTAAAGAGAAAAAAGGCCGTCACGGAATTGGAAAATCACCGTGACGGCCTGAAATCTTAGCACACCTTGATCGTCTGAATTAGATCAAGGTCACTGGACACTGTCGTTTAGAGAAGCCCCCGGACTTTCTGGAGGAGCTCGACGCAGCGGTTGCTGTAGCCCCACTCATTGTCGTACCAGGAGACGAGCTTGACGAAGTTGTCGTTCAGGCCGAGTCCGGATCCGGCATCGAAGATAGAGCTCAGTTCGCAGTGGATGAAATCCGAGCTGACGACTTCGTCTTCGGTGTAGCCGAGGATGCCCTTGAGGCTGCCTTCGGAAGCTTCCTTCATCTTTGCGCAGATGTCGGCGTAGCTGGCAGCCTTTTCGGTGCGGACGGTGAGGTCGACGACCGAGACAGTCGGAGTCGGCACGCGGAATGCCATACCGGTCAACTTGCCCTGCACTTCTGGGAGGACGAGGCCAACGGCCTTAGCAGCACCCGTGGTGGAGGGGATGATGTTGATCGCAGCACTACGGCCACCCTTCCAGTCCTTGCGGCTTGGGCCGTCAACGGTCTTCTGGGTTGCGGTGTAGCTGTGAACTGTGGTCATGAGACCTTCCACGATACCGAAGTTGTCGAGGACAACCTTGGTGATCGGAGCCAAGCAGTTTGTGGTGCAGCTCGCGTTGGAAATGATGTTGTCCGAAGCTTCGAGGGTGTCGCAATTGACGCCGAGAACGACAGTCTTCACTCCGTCGCCCTTACCAGGAGCGGAGATGATGACCTTCTTGGCACCTGCGTCGATGTGGCCTTGAGCAGCGGAGTCCTGAACAAAGAGTCCGGTAGACTCGATGACGATGTCGACGCCGAGCTTGCCCCATGGGAGAGCCTTCGGGCCTTCCTTGATGGACAGTGACTTGATGGTCTGACCGTTGACGATAAGGGTGTCGTCGTCAGGAGCCTCAACCGTGCCGTTGAAGCGACCTTGGATGGAGTCATACTTCAGTAGGTAGGCGAGGTTGTCGGCGGGGACGAGGTCGTTAATGGCGACCACTTCCACATCGCTGCCGAGCAGCCCTTTGTCCACGATGGCCCGGAAAACGAGCCTTCCGATACGGCCGAAGCCGTTGATTCCGATTTTTGTCGGCATGTTATTTCCTGTTTTTTGGATTAGAGAAATTAATTATCTGTTTAGCTGATTATCAGAGAAAGTCTCTTTCAATCAACAGATCACAGCGCCACAAGGCAAGAGAATAACGCTGGGATTTGTCGTCAGAGTAACTTTCCCGACGCAGAGTGAGACACAATGATACGACTTTTAGGTTCTCCAGAGTCCGCAGGAGAGAGCGGGTAGATAGATCCCATTCGCATTGATTCTGTGTAGTGCTCCTTCGAGTCCTCCCCGGTTCACCCTTTCCTGGTCGGCGATCTGTATCCATTCGTGCGCCGGACTCCGATGCGGAAGAGGGATCATCGCTGGCTCCAGGTGTGGGTTGATTGCAAAGAGCATCTGATCCTCTCCGTCAGCTTGATCAGCGTTGTAGAGGCAGGCGATGGCCGAAGAATTTTCCGGTCCGGAAAAAGAGAGGTAGTTGTCGCGGTGCTTGCCCGGACGGAGAAGGCGGCCGACTGGGGAAAGACGGAGGCGTGTCCACTGGGCAAAATAGTTGGCGGTGCCGGAGTAGTAGGTGCGCCGTTCGTAGTCGATGGCGTTCAGGTCTCCCCGTTGGTAGGTGTTGTGGATACCTCCTTTGGTTCGGAGTGCGTCCTGTCCAGCAGAGATCATGGGGATGCCGAGGGACGCGAAGAGGAAGGCCGCCATTAGGTGGGTGCGTCGCCGATCGGAAGGAGTTGGGCTCCACCCTTCGTGGTCGGGGTTTTCGGTGATACGGTCGAGCCAGCAGTAGTCGTCGTGAGATTCGGAGTAATTGACCGTCTGAGCTGGCCACTCCGTGCGGCTGTGGGGTGAGCCGGCGAGGAAGTAGCAGGCGGCGTCGCGATTGCTGGTGCCGCGGACATATTCAGAAAGAAAGTCTCGGTATCCGTCATTCCATGACGCCCAACCAGTGTCTTTGAGGGCGTCGGCGAGGTGTCCGCGAAAGCTCCACGGTTCGGAGATCAGAATGAGGTGGGGGAAGCGTTCCTTGAGGGCGGCCTCAATCGCCATGAGTGTAGGCTTGCCCACGAGGTCCGCGAGGTCGAAGCGGAAGCCGTCCACTCCGTACTGTTCGACGAGGTGTATGAGGCTTTCAATGATGATCCGACGCACCATCGGGGCATCCGTGCGAAGGTCATTTCCGCAGCCACTCCAGTTCATCAGGTAGTGGTGGGTGTTTAGGTGGAAATAGTAATACTTGTCGAGAAAGAGAAGATTGTTGGGCTCGCCGATGTGGTTGTAGACGACGTCGAGAATGACGGTGAACTCCTGCTCGTGCATGGCGCGGACGAGGTCGCGGAATTCTTCTACTTGGCTGGCCTTCTCCGGATGCTTGGCATAGGTGCTTTCGGGGGAGAAGTAGTTCACTGGCATGTAGCCCCAGTGGTATTCTTCTTTGCTTTGGCTGTCGAATTCCTGAATCGGCTGAAGCTCGACCGCGTTGATCCCGAGCTCGTGCAAGTAAGAATGTCCACTGCGGACCCACTTTGCCAGTCCGCTGTATCCGAGGCGGTCCTCTTCTTTCATCGGGTCGGGGACTCGGGCGAGGAGATCGCGCAGATGGCATTCGCAGATGACGAGATCATCCCAGCGGGGTGGGGTGAATCCCGGATCGACGCCTCCTTTGGGAAAAAATGAGTCCCCGAGAATAATACCTGGCCCGGAGCGGGAGTAGGCCGCCTTCGCGTAGGGATCCAGAATGGCCATATCCGGGTTGAATCGGGTCGAAGTATCCGGGCTCTCGCCGTGGACCCGATAGTGATAAAACCATTTTTCGAGATTCCGCCCTACGGATCCTTCCCAGATCCCGTCGGTGGGGCCTGCGAGCTCGAGCTTCTCCGGGTTGCTCATGGAGGGGTCTTGCTGGAATTCGACCACCACCCGGTTGGCCCGGGGAGCGAAGATTCGGAAAGTCGTCCCCTTACGGCTTGGGAGAGCCCCAAGTTCGGCATCCGAGTGGAGCTCGAGAAAGGTATGGGTCGGGGGAAGGTGCCGTATCTCTTCGCCTTCTTCTGAGGACCAGATCACCTGTTCCTGTCCGTCCGTTTCGTAATTCTCGCCGACGGCAAAGGTGAAGATGTGTTGCCCGGTTCTATCGGGATGAAACTCGAGGTTGCAGGCGCCGTTTTCGTCGAACACGGCGTTGGGGGCGCTTTGAGAGACGTCGAGCCAGGCTCCGTCGCCCGCCTGAAATTTGAAGGTGAAGGTCTGGCTGATGTCGATTTTATCCTCGGGAATACGGAGAGCGGCAATTTCGATCCCGTTCAAGCGGGTCCGTTGTAGTCGCCATTGTTTTCCTTCTTCGAGGGGGTTCCAATCGTTGAAAGATCCGGCGACGTAGACGCCTTTTTCGGCGAGCTCAGAAAGTCCTCGTTCGGGAAGCTCGAAAGTGAAAAGGAGCTTTTTGCGAAAGCGGATATACCCGGCCATCTGGCCGTAGAGGAGCGGGTCGGTCCGCTCCAGACTCTGGAAGGGTCTCATCGGTGGGCCAAAAAAGAGAGGTGGTTTCTCTTTCCGGCTGACCCAGTCGCGCGTTAGTACGACGAGTCCGGTTTGACTGGATTCCCAGTAGGCTTGAAGGATCTTCGGTTCGCCGCTCACGCCTTTACAGCAACCAGCTGGTAGGCGGTTGTCAACTGGACATGCTGAGAATTGCGGTGGGTTGAAACGTTTTCGGTACGCTTCCCCACTTCAGGGAAACGAGCGCGGAGCAAAGTGAGTGATGACCTGAGGTCGTCAGGTGCTCGGGGATCACTCTGTCAGGATTTCCTTCGCGGACTTACCTTGGGGAATCATCGGAAGAACGTGCTCGGTGTAGGGGACCACTACGTCGAGGAGGTAGGGGCCATCATGGTCGAGCATCTCTCGGATCGCTTCGCGGAGATCTTCCTTGCGGATCACACGGCGACCTTTGACGCCAAAACCTTCGGCGATCTTCACAAAGTCGGGATAGAGACCGTCGATGTTCTCGGGGCTTCCGATGTTTTCTGGATCGCCGAGGATCGTTTGGCCGCGGCAGCCCTGATAGAAACGGTCTTCCCATTGCACAACCATACCGAGGTGCTGATTGTTCAGGAGGAGGCACTTCGCGTTGATCTTTTCGATCTTGGCGGTAGCGAGCTCCTGGACGTTCATGAGGAAGGAGCCGTCACCGTCAATGTCGATGACTTCCTTGTCCGGGAACGCCGTCTTGGCGCCCACAGCGGCTGGGTATCCGAAGCCCATCGTCCCGAGCCCGAGAGAGCTGATGTAGGTCCGGGGTTCTTTAAAGCGGTAAAACTGGGCCGCCCACATTTGGTGCTGGCCGACTCCGGTCGTAATAATCGCGTCCCCCTTGGTTTCTTCGTAGAGGGTCTTGATCGCCTCCTGTGGGAGGATGTGAGGGCTTTCTTTGAAGGTGAAAGGGTATTCCTTCTTCCAGCCGTCGAGCTTGGCCGTCCATTCGGAAAGATCGGGCTTCTCGAACTTGGTGGAGTCGACCAATTCATTCATCCGCTCGAGGGCGTGGCGGATCTCTCCGAAGATTGGGAAGTGGGCCTTCTTGTTCTTGTGGTGCTCGGAGCGGTCGAGGTCGAAGTGGATGATCTTTGCGTCCGGCGCAAATTTTTCAACTTTACCGGTGATGCGGTCGTCGAAACGGGCGCCGGCGCAGATGAGGAGATCGCTTTCGCAGACTGCCCAGTTACCAGCGACAGTCCCGTGCATGCCAAACCAGTAAAGAGAGAGTGGATGATCCGGATCCATGCAGCCGAGGCCCATGAGGGTGGAGGCTACTGGGACGCCGGTCTTCTCTGCGAACTCGCGAAAAGCCTTCGTGGCGTCGCTGCTGATGATGCCTCCGCCTGTGTACAGGACCGGGCGCTTGGCCTTCTGGATGAGACCGAGAACCTGGAGCAGATCATCGTCCGATGCAATCGGAGGCTCCGGGTAACCGGGGAGATGCAGCTCGAGGGGGAACTTGGGCTTAAAGACCTCCTGTTGAATATCCTTGGGGATATCGATGAGGACTGGCCCTGGGCGGCCGCTTTGGGCCACGTGAAAAGCTTCTTTGATGACGGTCGGGAGCTCTTCGGCGGTCAGGACCATGTAGCTGTGCTTGACGACAGGCATGGAGATCCCCAGCACGTCGGTTTCCTGAAAAGCGCTCTTCCCGATTAAAGTCTGGTAAACCTGTCCGGTGATCGCGACGAGCGGAACGCTATCCATATAGGCGTCGGCGATGCAGGTGATCAAGTTGGTCGCTCCGGGGCCGCTGGTGGCCATGCAGACGGAGGCTTTTCCTGTCGCACGAGCATGACCGTGGGCCATAAATCCTCCGCCCTGCTCGTGGCGCGGGAGGATCGTGCGAATCTTTTTGGAGCGGACGAGTGCTTGGTGCAGTTCGAGAGAAGCTCCGCCAGGATAGGCAAAGACTGTGTCGATTCCCTCCCGTTCGAGGCAGGAGACGACGACGTCGGCACCCATCATTTCAGGTCCTTCCTCATACTGAGGTTGGAACGGAAGAACGGTTTCCGGCGATGGCTTTGCTGTTTTAGTGGACATGGTGGTAGGGAAAAGGGTGGAAGGAAATCGGGGTTGGCGCTGAGAGGCAAGCATTTCATCCTTCCCTTTCGGGGAAGGGAGTGAGTCAATGAGGGATGCCACGCATTTTGTTTTTGGGCGACATCGTTGGTCGCCCCGGTCGTCAGATTCTTCAACAGCGCCTACGCGAGGTTCGCCAGACCCGTCAAATCGATCGAGTTATCGCGAATGGGGAGAACGCCGCGGCGGGAGCGGGGATCACGGGGAAGTTGGCTCGTGAAATCCTGGACGCCGGTGTCGACGCCATCACTCTCGGTGACCATGTCTGGGATCAGCGGGGATTTGCCGACGAGATTGGGAACCTTGATAAGGTGTGCCGTCCAGCCAATCTGGACTCATCCTGCCCGGGTAGGACTCATTTGATCGTCGATGGGGGAGGGTTTCGACTGGGGGTCTTCACCGTGCTCGGCCGCGAGTTCATGAAGATCAAGTCGAGCTGTCCCTTCCGGGAAGCCGAGCGCCTGGCCGCTGAGTTACGACCCAAGGTCGATGCTCTCCTGGTAGAAATTCATGCCGAGACCACCTCGGAGAAGATCGCGATGGCCTGGATGCTCGAGGGTGTCGCCACGGCAGTCGTCGGCACCCACACGCACACTCCCACAGCGGATGCACGCGTCCTCCCGCGAGGAACTGCGGCGATTACGGATGTCGGGATGACCGGTCCATACCGATCGGTGCTCGGGCGAGAGGTGGATCCCGTACTCGGGCGTTTCCTCGATGGTATGCCCCGAAAGTTTACGGTTGCTCAGGAGGATGTTTGGATGCGCGGAGTCCTGATCGATTTCGACGAAACGGGCCGTGCCACCTCGATCGAGCTCTTGGCCGTGCCGGATACGGCTAGCGAAGTAGGGCTACTCTAGCGCCGTTTGGGCGTGGGAGCGAGGCAGCGGACCGCGAGTTCGCGGAAGACGGCCTCGTGGTCGTTGGGGCGATTGACCATCTCGCGGAAGGTATCCACGAAGGCGGTCTGGAAATCGAAGAGACGGCGCAGTGGGATGCGGCGGGCGGCCTCAGCGAGGTTGCCCAAATAGAAAGGATTCTGGGCGAAAACGTTGACTGGAGTTTTTTTGGATGTGTCTCCATACCACGGTTCGGCCCAAGCCGCTGCTTCCTTGAGGCTGGCCGCATCGACGCGGCGTCCACTGGCTTTCAGCATTCCGCTGTCGGAAAGGACACGCGCCTGAATCATGAGCCGATTGCGGTTCATTAGGTTGGAGAGGAGAGGGCGTCCCTCCTTCTGATTAAAGAAATGACGACGGAGCGCTTCGAGTGCGTCTCCTAAATTGCCACGGAAGAACTTGTCGGCCGCTTCGAAAAACTCGGGTTCGCCGAATTCAGGAACCTCCTCGGCGACCTGTTTCTCGGTGATCTCCTTTTTGCCCTCGGGGAGGGCCGTGATCAGCTTGCGGATTTCCTCAACCGCCATCCGGATTTCTCCGTTCAGCTTGGCACGGAGAACTTCAAGGGCCATACGGGAAAGGGTGACACCGGCGGATTTGCACTCGTCTTCAACGACCTGCTGAAAAGCGGCGGCTCCGGCCTTCTTCGCATCGATCCCCTCAAATCCCGTTTGGGTGGATACCCATTTGTAAAAAGAACGCCGCCGATCAACTGGAGCTCCGGAAATGAGAATCTTCGATTCGCTGCCCGCCATACCTTTGAGGAGCTCCTGAAGTCGTTCCACTTCCTGTTTGGCTCCGGCACTCTGGCCAAGGCGCCCATCTCCGAGGAAAGTCAGATTGCGCAACCAGACGGTCTTGGCCCCGCCCCCGAAAAGAGAGTCGGTCTGCGCGGATTCGGCAAATCGGGTGACCGCGGTCACTGCCTCATCGACAGTCTGAGCCCGCCCATCGACGATCTCGACGGAGTATTCATCCACCGCTTCTTCTTTCCACGGCTTGAAAATTTCTCCTGCGCGACGGTCGACGAGGAATTCGTCATCGCCCAGAACCATTCGGAGAGAATCAGACATCTTTTTCGGATAGCAGTGAGGTTGCGGCTGCGATGATTTCTTCGACGGGAGCCAGGCGTCCTTTGCCTTCGTAGCCGCAGGCCAGCATGCCCTCTGCGGGCTCGACAAAGTGATGACCCCGATTGCGGAGAGTTTTCAAATTTTCCTCGGTGGCCGGATGGGTGAGCATTTTCCCGTTCATCGCGGGAGCGATCAGGACCGGAGCGCGGGTAGCCAGATAAATGGAGGTGAGGAGGTCGGGAGCAAGCCCTTGAGCGAAGCACGCCAGAGTGTGGGCCGTGGCCGGGGCGACCAAAAAGAGATCGGCGTTGTCCGCGAGCTCAATATGGCCGGGCTGCCAACCTTCGGCCTCCTTCCAAAGATCCCAAGCGACCGGATTTCGGGCGAGAGTCTTCAGGGTCAACGGAGTGATGAGTTGGGTGGCCTCCTTAGTCATCACCGGAAACACCGACGCGCCCAGTTTGGTGAGTTGGCTCGTGATGTCCGCCGCACGATAGGCGGCAATACTTCCGCAGACCCCGAGGATGATGGTTTTCCCGGCCACGGGAGAGGGCGCACTGTTTTCCAGATTGGTCATGGTTATTCGAGTCCTTTTACGATGAGTAATTGACGATTGGCCGCAACGGAGAAAACGAGATGTCTGATGTCAATTATTAAACCATGTTAAAATATTGGCAACATCAAGGGTTCTGGTTTGTTTTTGGAAATGCGACAAGCGAGGGTTTTAATATGTATGGGTAAGCGGCTAAATATCCTTCCTGGGGGGAGGTTGCAATCTTCAGGGATACGACTTCGTTGCGTATTATGAGAAATCTTTTCCTGCTGGTCATTGGCTGCTTGGGAGCAGCTTTGGCTGTTTCTTTAATTTTCCCCCACGCTTTTCACTTTATGAAATCAGAATCTTGCAACGATGGTGCCTGCGGAACGCCGAGCGGAAATGTGGCCGCTGGCCGGGCTGAGGTGGTTCAACTTTCCGAGAGCCAGTGGGAGGAGGTTTTGACTCCTGCACAATTTCAAGTCCTCCGGGATCACGGAACTGAACGCCCTTTTCAGAATGCTTACTGGGACGAGAAACGACCGGGAATTTACGTCTGTGCGGCGACGGGGACTCCTCTTTTTTCGAGCGAGGATAAATTTAAGTCGGGAACTGGGTGGCCTAGCTTCACTCAGCCGATCGAAGAGGGAGTTGTCGGCGAAGAGGTGGATACTTCCTACGGCATGCGCCGGGTCGAGAATTACTGCGTGGATTGCGGCGGGCATCTTGGGCATGTTTTCGAAGACGGCCCTGCTCCGACCGGTTTGCGTTACTGCATGAATTCGACGGCAATGGAGTTCATCCCTGCAGAATCAGTCGAAGCGATTCCGGCCTTGGTGGAAGAGCAGAAGAAAGTCGCCGCCAAGCGAATTTCCGAGCTTCAGGCTCTGGGAAATTCTTGATCCGGACGGGGAGTTTTCCTACCAGCTGCGCGGATCGAGGTAGAGTCGCCAATCGAGGTCGTCGAGCTCCCCCCAGATCCGGAATTCGAAGACTCGCCCAAACGGTTTGAGAAGCATTCCGATTTGGGCCAGAATGGGGAACTTGACCGAACCCAATAGCTGCATCTGGGCGTTGAAATCGATGGATTTTTTCGCCATCTCGTAGATTCCAGAGGAGATCAGTTGGGAGCTGGGGCTCTTGAGAGTCAGATTGGGGAATTCTACGAGTCCACGATTGAGGAGGAAAGTGGAGGAGGCACTTTCGAATTGGAAGGATCCTAACGTGACGGGCAAGGGAAGCTCTTCTGAAATGCGGGAGAGAATGCCGAGGAGGCGAACGTTGGCGAGGTTTGGCGTGATGAGATTGAACTCGCCGGCCCCGATGAGGCTTTCGGGAGATTCAAGATCGCCCGAGAATTCGATGGAGAAATCCAGCTTGTGGTCCTCCGGGTCTTGGTCCTTTCCGTGATCGATTCGGTCGCCGACGGTTTTTTTGAGTTGAGGGACTGCGTCGACGACATGGGCGGGGATGCCGTCGGTAAAAGTGAGTTGAATTGAGTTGCGCCCTTGAGCGGCGCTATCGGGTCTATTGACGATCCATCCTCTACCGGTTCCTCCTCCGAGCCCAAAGGTGACGGGATCCAGGCGGAGGGTGTCGATCGAGAAAACCGCGGAAAGTTCGAGGTATTCCAGTTGGATGTCGCGAAAGGTCAGAGGTTGGTCTGTCGAAGCATCGACTTTTAGGTAGTCGCCGGGGGAGTCTTTCCCTTCGATCGGTGGATAGAGAGTTCCTTGAATTTTCAGATCGGGTGCGCCGATTAATTTGAATTGTGCGAAATGGTCCTCCAGGCTCTCCCCGAAGAGTGGGGCTATTTTGTCGAAGTCCATGGAGGTCTTCAGGTCGTATTCACGAGAATACACCTCTCGTGTCTCCATATCCAGGAGGACGGCGTAGTAGCCGGAGGCCATGCCTTCCGGGCGGTAGGCATGAAGATCGAGGAGTTCGAAAAGGTAAGGGAGATTTCGTAAGCGCGCGTAGCCGCGATCGACATGCATTTCTTTGAGGAGAATATTGCGAAACCGAAGGCCCCCGAAAATCTCCCGTTCATCGTGGTGATCCCAGTCTCCAATGATGGCGAGGTCAGCATAGGGAATTTCGTAAAATTCGAAATCTTTCCAGACTGTGTCCCACCAATCCCTCATCCACCCGCTGATGTCCATGGGCAGAAATCCCCCTTTGATCGTGAACTCAAATTCGTTGGAGATAAAATCGTGTCGATAGGTGCCTTGGAGGTGATACTTTTCCTTTTGCACCGAGAGGTCATCTACTTCGAGGACAAGGTCTCGGGGCAGAATGTTTCCATCGGCTTCAGCGTAGATACCAGTGAACCCCATGATATCGAAGGCTTCGGTCTCCGCGTGGTATTGAATCGTTTCCGGGATCAGTTCTCCTTTCTGGAAGCTCGTTCTCAGATCAAGGTAGACCCCTTGGTCAAAGGCAATGTGATGCTCCCTGGCAAGTGCTGGAACGGCGGGGTGCTTAATGGCGGCATCGATGGGGAGAGTGCCGGTGGCTCTCAAGGTTCCGCTTCTGCGGAGAAGGTTGACTGTGCCGCCTAGTGCAAAGGGACTCCCGTATAGGCTGGTCTGTCCAGAAAGGGTTGCCGTAAATCCAAGGCCCATATCGATGGAGAGAGTGGGATTCTCAAGATTTACGTAATCATTGGAGATTTCGGCGGCGGAAAGTCGGATGTCGGCTCCTGCGATGAAGGCTGCTGAGGAAAGGGTTCCGGGAGGGTCTAGCCGTAGGTTCGGATTGCTCAGTGTTGCGTCTTCTCCGTAGTAGGCTTTCTCCGACCGAAGTTGGATGGGGCCAAGTTTTAAAAAGTTCTGCGAAACAGTCATTGAGGAGGTGAGGCGAACCTCCTTTTCGAGTCTTGCACCGAATGGGAGTTCGACGCGGTCCGCAGAGAGGGAGAGATGGGCCAAGGTTTTTGCGTCCTCAGTGGCGGAGAGCCGGATGGACAGAAAGGGGTTCTTGAGACGCTGGAGTTCGGATTCCAGGCGGTAGATTTTTTCGAGGATGGGAGGAAGAGGGTCTTCGGCGTCAACAATTTCATCACTTTCGATCTTACGAATCGACTTGGGCAATGCTCCCGAGGCCGAAATTTCGAGGCCTTCTTCCCAATAAATTCGGGCGTCGTCGAGTCGCCAGGTATTGTCCTCGCGAATGATGTTGAGTGCTTCGAGAGTGAGAACCGATTCGGAGATGCCGAGGGGCTCGCGGAGGTCGAACAGTTCCACATTTTTTGCTTTGAACTGTTCGGGGTTGAAAATGCCAAATACGATGGAGGGGAGGTAGAAGTCGACTTGGATCGACTCGGCGCGGGCGATCTCGCGTCCATTGAAGTTTCGAATTTGCAGGTCTTCGAGTTCGATTGTTCCGTCCTCATTCAAATTCGCTGCGCCCACCGAGACTTTATAAAGGTCACCGATTCTGTGGTTGATGGCCTTCTCCACCCAGGGGGCGGGAATCATTAAATCGCGATGGAGGGAGAGGAAGAGAACCAGTGGAATCTGGATGACTAGGAGAACTCCAAGGAGGGCGGTGAAGACCCAGAGCAGGCAGCCGACCCACTTGCACTCGCGCTGGCGACAGAACACAGTAAGCCTCTCCTCAGCCGGCAGGTTCTTTGTTCTGACCGGAGCCTACACTTTCGGGAGTGGGCAGCACGGGTGTGAGGTTGAGTTCAGACTCCCCTGGAGAGGTTTTGTCGGGGGTTGCAGATTCGGGCGATGATTGCAGTTCGTCCTGAGAATTTTCCTTTTCGGCCTCTTCTTCGATCTGGGGAGCCGTTTTCTGGGCGGCTTCCAGTGCGGCTTCCTCATCATATTCGTCGGGTAGGGGCCGAGTCGGGAAAAGGTCTTCCCAGGCCTCAATAATCGTTTGCGGGAGGGTGAAGGTCACGTCCTTCTCCTCGGAGCCGCCTCCTTGGAGAGTGCCTTCAATCCGTTCGGTGAGGTAGTATTTTTTGGTGACGACAGTGGAGTCGCCACTGCCGGGAAGGACGACTTCCGCCTCCAGTAGGTATCGCCAAGGAATGGTTCTGTCGGCTTCGATTTTGAGTCCGTCGGTGAAAGTTGGCGAAAGGTAAGAATCTACCCGGAAGTTACGCAGCTGCTTGAGGAGGGTAACGAAAGAGGTTTTGGGTGGCTGGTCCGGATCGTCGAGCTCACCGAACGTCCAGGATTTTCCACCCTCGCCCAGCGTGCGATCAAGGAGAATTTTCTCTGTATCGAGATCCCTGACCACAACCGAGCGGATCTGCCCAGTGTCGGGAATTTGGTCGAGGAGCCGGAAACGATAGGCGAGAGCGGAGACTGGCAGGTCGCGGATGATGTCCATCGGCACAGCGTAGACGAAGGGTTGGCCCTCAACCTTGGCGTAAATGAGCCGGGTGTCCGGGTCTAGGTCGCCGAGAAGGAGTTTATGGTTGTTTTCGCCGATGATTTCCACGGTGCGCTGTGGGTCATTGAGTCCGTATTCCCGGAGGTCCGAGTCGGAGGGCGCGTCGCTGATAAATTTTTTAGCGCGGAGGGTGATGAGAGATTCGACGGTTTTCGTCAATACGCCGGGATCGGCTGGGTAGCGCACGGGTTCGACCTCTGCGCCGGAGGCGCTGACCTGCCAGGTCTGGTTTTCGAGTTTCTGCAGGCTGATCGTCCGGTCTCCCGATCCGATTTGGAGACTGGTGACGAGGGGGACGCGGAAGAGGAAAAAGGACTTCTCGCGAAGGTTGGTCAGAGCGTCGTTGAGTGTGAGGAATGCTTCTTCGGGAACGGTGACCACGGTGGGAATGCCTTCGATCTTGCCGTAGGCGTTGCCTTCTTGGTCCGGAACCGGTTTGCCGAGTAGAAAGGTTCTACGGGTGCCGCCATCTTCAAGGGAAATTCTCATCCGGGGCTCGACGAGTCCCGATTCGCTTGGAGAAATCTGAGTTTCGGGGATGAGGGAGACGACCGATGTTTCCAGAATTCGCTGGAGGCGGGAGTCGACGGCAGGTGCGCTGGCGCGGGTCTGGATCGGAGCTTCAAACATCCATCCGTCCTCAATTGCGGCGAGCCGAATTTGGAGGCTCCGACCGTTACCTGGCTGGAGGGAGATCTCCTTGATCCCAAAGAAGTCCATGGTGAAGAGGTTGCGGCTCCGGAGGTCCTGCAGGTCGAGGGCCACGGAGCGGACGACTTCCTCATCGACGACGAAGACTTCCTCGCCTGAAGGTCCGAGCAAGTAGAAGCGTCCGCCGACATCGGTGGGCGATCCGATCTTGATGGTCGTTGTTTTTCCATCACGAACGAATGAGATGACGAGAACCGGGGTATCGAGGCCGTAGTCGGCGAGGGTCTGGTTGTTTCGCTCGATGTCCTCCATTGTGAAGCGGATATCTTTGCGGAGAAAAAGGAGTGCGCGAAAGATGCGGTCGATCGCGTTGGGATTGGCTCGCCAGACGATGGGCTCTTCGAGCATCCAGGAATCGTTGCGGCGGGTGAGCACTCGGCGTTCCGGAACGGCTTCCCCCGTGATTTCGATGCGGGAGCTTTCTGCAATCGAAGAAGCCAGAACCGGTTCGGCCCGTCGTTGTTCCGGGGCCCCGTCGTTGCCGGCTTCGAGGTAATAGATAACTCCGAAGGCCAAGAGGTTCAGCAGGCCGAGGAAAACTGTCAGTTTTAGTCTCATGGGTTAGCGTCGGATGATTGCGACCAGGATGCCAATCAGCGCCAGTGCCGCTGCGGGAGTGATGAGCCAGAGGAGAAGGTTCCGCAGTTCGGTCTGGCTGAGGATGATCATATAGCCACGGATATCCTTGGCGGCGATGTTGATCTCACTGCCTTGATCCATGCACCAGTTCAGAGCACTGAGAAATAGGAGTCGGTTGCCGAAGGCGTCGATTCGCGAGTTGGTGATGAAATCAGCATTTCCAATGACGAGGATGCGTCCGCCTTGAACGGCCGAGAGATCGAAGTCGAAGGAAGTTTCGGCCTGCCGCTGCGAGGCCACAGCGATGGGAACGGGACCTTTTAAGTCTGCCCCTTCATCGAAAGAAATCGTAGATCCGGGGCGGAGCTCGCTCTCGGCCCAGCTCTGTTGGGAGCTCAAGAGAATGGTTTCGAGCTTGAGCGTGTCAGGATTGCGGGCCTCTTCCGGAGCGGGGAGGATGGGGCGGGGCAGTCCGAATAGAACTGTGACCCCCATATTCCTGAGGAAATTTCCGACCGGGTGGTCGGTAAAATCGCGGATGATGAGGTCGCCGGTGGCCGATTGGAAATCGGGGCCAACGTCGACCACGATCCGGTCGTCGATGCGGATACCCCATTCGAGTGCCAGTTCTTCGAGTCCGGTTGTTTCGCCAGGTTCCAGGAGGGCGAGAAGACTTCCGTTCTCCTCAGAGAGATAGTCCCGCAGCAGGCTCGCCTCTCTCTCGCGGAAACGGGTGGCTGGGGCGGTAATGACGACGGCTCCAGCATCCTCGGGGATACGCGCGTAATTGGTCAGCTCGATCGCTTCGACCGAGAATCCTCGTTCCTGGAGAAACGAGTTCAGGCGTGAGAGACCTTTGAGGGGGTCGACACTGTCGAGATCGAATTCGCCTTGGCCGACGAGGAAATAGACGACGCTGTTGCTCTGGCGTGTAACTTGAAGAATCGCGGAAAGGAATTCCGATTCCCCGCGGAAGGATCGCATCTTCCCCTCTTCGAAAGTGTAGAGGGAGTCGATCGAGATTTGCTTCAGGCGATTGCCGGAAGTGATGAGAATCGAGTTTTGGGTAGAGATGTTGTATCGACCGAGGATTTCCCGGGCTCGGTTACGCTGCCGGAAGACATCAATGAACTCCACGTTGATGTTGCCGTTTCCATCCGTGTCCGAAAATAGCTGGATGTTGGACAGCAGCTTCCGCAGGTCCCGAAGAACCCGACGATTGGTTTCGTCGGTTTCGATGTCGGGGATGATGATGTAAATATCGACGGGTTTCTCGACTGAAGAAAGGTAGGCCTCCGTTTCGGGCGAGAGGGAGAACTTGCGATCCTGAGTGAGGTCGCGTCGTTCAAAGTGGCCGGAGCCCAAGTGGTTGATCGCTGCGATCAGGCTGATGCAGAGCAAGACTTGCAGGAAGGCATTGAGGCGCCGCCAACGATTCGTACGCCGAAAATCATCGCGTGTAGTCATGCTTTTCTTTCAACGAGAATGACGGAGAAAATGAGGAAGAAAATCGAGCCCGACAGATAGTAAACGAACGGGCGGGAGTCGATGATCCCGGCACTAAAGTCGAGGAGGTGCTCGAAGGTCTGAAGATATTGGAAAAGGCTGTTCAGGCTGCCAACCGGGCCCGTCTCGGGCAGGGGCACTTCGAGTAGGAGACGGCTTCCGGCGATGAGAAGGAAGAGGCCGGTGAAGCAGAGCATCCCCGCGACCAGTTGCGATCGGGTGAGGCTGGAACAAAAAATCCCGAGAGCGATGAAGAGGGTGCCGCTCAGGGCGACAAAGAGATAGCCTCCAAGGAGGGAGGCGGGATCGAAGAGGATGGTTCGCGCCTGATCGACCGAGGTCATTTCACTCGCGAGCAGCGGGAAAGCGATGGTGCAGCTCCAAAGGAAGAGATAGAAGAGATAGATCGCGCAAAACTTCGCGAGGACGACGACAACCGGTCCGGTTGGGGTCGTGAGGAGTGTTTGCAGGGTCCCGAGTCGGCGCTCTTCGGCCACGCTCCTCATTGTCAGTAGGGGGACGACGAAAAATGCGGGAATCCAGAAAACCCGAAAAAACTGGGTAGCCGGGGTGTCTTCTTGCGGCGCGAGGGTGAAGCTTTTCAGGATTGCCCAGTAAATCAGCCCCATCAGCAGAAGAAAGAGAACCCCTGCGACATAGCTCGACGGAGAAAAGAGAATGACCCGGATTTCGTGCCGGAGAAAGTTGATGAAATTTCTCATTCGGAGAGTTCCTCCTCCATGTCGCGGGGTGCAGCGGAAGGGTCTCCTCCCTCTTTCCACGTCCGCTTCGTGGCGGCGAGGAAGATGTCCTCCAGCGAGGCGCGGCGAATGCGAATCTCTTGAATGACGGGTAGATCCGGACCTTGCAGCGATTCGATGATGCGGGGGACGAGGTTCGTGTTGCAGTTGGAGGAAAAGGTGATTCGGCGGACGTTTCCTTCCGGCTCGCGGTAGGAATCCTGAAGGACGAGGCTATGGTCCACGGTTTTGATCCGTTTCTCGACTTCGGAGAGAGAGCCTTCGACTCGCAGTTCGTAGGTCTGGCCCGGCGAGAATACCTCCCGCAGCTCGGATCGAGTGCCGGCGGCGACGACCTGCCCGCGATTGAGGATTACCGAGCGGTCACAGACTTTCTCGATCTCCGGCAGGATGTGACTGGAGATGACGAGCGTCATCCGGCCCCGCAGTTGCTGGATCATTTGGCGGAAACCGAGAATTTGATGCGGATCGAGGCCGATCGTCGGTTCGTCAAGGATGACAATCGGGGGTTCCGCGAGAATGGCATCGGCGATACCGACGCGCTGCCGGTATCCTTTACTGAGGTTGCCGATTAGTTTGCGCTCGGTCCCATGTTTGAGGTCGCAGAGCTCCAGAACCTCGTCGATGCGGGTTTTTCGGATTTTCCGGGAAAGCCCTTTAATCCGGGAGCGGAAGCGAAGGTATTCAGTCACCCGCATGTCCTCGGGGAGAGGGTTGTTCTCCGGCATGAATCCGATGAGGTGGCGGATCGCGGCTGGTTCTCGGGCGACAGATCGTCCGGCGACCCAGGCTTCTCCTGATGAGGCGCTCAACAGACCCGTGAGAATGCGCATGGTCGTCGATTTTCCGGCGCCGTTCGGGCCGAGAAATCCGACAACTTCTCCCGCACCGACCTCGAAGGAGATCCGATCAATTGCGCGGTTGGGGCCAAATCGCTTCGTTAGGTCGACGGCCCGAATGCTGGGGACTAGAGATACCATGGGTTCAAAGTCGGAATTCTTAGAGGATGACTCGGAGAGATTCCACAATATTCCTCGACTATGTCGAATCCTCCGCTGTTCGCGCAAAATCAGGATTGTCGGGGCCCGATTTGCATTGGGCATTGACTTGGAGGCGTTGCGGGCAAGAACCGAAAGGAATGATCGGCATCGAAGTGCAGGGAGTGGTGAAGCGTTTCGGGGAAACCGTAGCCCTGGGGGGGATCGATCTCTCGATCGAGCCGGGCGAGCTTTTCTTTCTCCTCGGTCCCAGCGGCTGTGGGAAAACAACTCTCCTGCGGACCTTGGCTGGTTTTTACTTCCCCGATGAAGGTTCGGTGAAGTTCGGCGATAAGGATGTATCGCGCCTCGAGCCTCATAAACGGCGAACCGGGATGATGTTTCAGAGCTACGCGCTTTGGCCTCACATGACGGTTCGGGAGAATGTGGCTTTCGGTTTGAAGCAGCTCAAGGTCGGCAAATCTGATCGTGAAGAGCGTGTTCGCGAGGCCTTGGCTTCCGTCCAGATGGAGGAATATGGCGAGCGGAAGCCGAATCAGCTCTCGGGCGGGCAACAGCAGCGGGTGGCATTGGCCCGGGCCTTGGTCGTCCGACCGCGGTGTTTACTCCTCGATGAGCCTCTTTCCAACCTCGATGCTCGGCTGAGGAATGAGATGCGGCTGGAGATTCGCCGGATCTGCAAAGAATTTGAACTGACGACGGTCTACGTCACTCACGATCAGAAGGAAGCTCTCTCCATCGCCGATCGGATGGCGGTTTTCGAAAAGGGCAAGATCCTTCAGATCGGCACGCCGGAGCAGGTTTATCGTCGTCCGGAGAGCCGGACTGTGGCGTCGTTCATCGGCGAAGCGAATTTTGTCCCCGGTTCCATTGTGCGGGCCGGAGTGGGCGAGGCCCTGGTGAAAACTCCCTTGGGAGACCTTACTGGACGACTTTGTGGATTTGATGGGGATCCGGCAGAGGGCAGCTCTGTCACTGTCTGCATTCGCCCGGAAACGCTGAAGATTTTTGAAATGGATCCGGAAGAAAACAGTATTCCCGGACGGATCGGGGAGTCTGTCTACTTTGGAGAGGTTGCGCATCACGAGTTTTTTCACGGAGAAGAGTGTATCCGGGTCTCGGAGTTGAATCCTAAGCCGCGATCGGGTTCTCGTCGGGAGGGGCTCTACCTCTACGCCGATTCGGAGGATGTCGTAGTTCTTCCGAGCGGATGAGTATTCGGAGAGTCGAGGAGTCATTGTGTCGGGTTTGAAGACAGTCCTTATCCTCGCGATCATCACGGTTGTGGTCGGGCTGCCGTTTCTTTTTCAGAGATCCGAAAAGACGATTGGCGACTCGGACGACGTAGTCGTTGTCATCACACCTCACAACGAGGCGATTCGCCGTGAGTTTGAGCGGGGTTTTCGGAAGTGGTATACCCAGCGGACCGGCAGGACCGTTGATGTCGATTGGCGAGTGATCGGGGGGACCAACGAAATTGTCCGTTACTTGGGTTCCGAATTCGAAAATTCATTCCGAAATTATTGGACCAAGACGCTCGGCCGGGATTGGACTTCCGAGGTTTGGCGGGGTTATGGCGATCGTAGAATGGAGGTCCCGGAGAATCCGGCTACGGAGGCTGAAGAGGCCCGGCAGGCTTTTCTGGATTCTGATGTTTCAGTGGGGATCGATGTGTTCTTCGGTGGGGGGAGCTACGATTTTATCAAGCAGGCCGAGATCGGAACCCTCGTTCCTTGGCGGGATGGGGCAACTTTGGCGGAAATGTTTCCCGATGAGGTTTATCCTCAAAATTTTGTCGGCGAGGTCTTCTGGGACCCGGAAGGGCGCTGGATCGGGGCAGTTCTCTCCAGTTTTGGGATTATCTATAATGTGAATTCTCTGGAACGGCTGGGAATCGAAGAAGCGCCTACGAAGTGGAGTGATCTGGCCGATCCTCGGCTGCTCGCTGAGGTGGCTTTGGCCGATCCGACCAAGAGCGGCTCGATTACCAAAGCCTTTGAGATGATCGTCCAGGAGCAGATGGACATTCGGGTGGATCAGTTGCTCGAGGAGGGGCTGACTCCGGGCGAAGCGGAGGCGCAGGGAATTTCCGCCGGGTGGATGGATGCGATGCAGCTGATTCAGAAGATCTGCGCCAATGCCCGCTACTTTACCGATTCGGCGACCAAGGGTCCCGCCGATGTGGCGAGTGGCGATTGTGCGATCGGGATGTCGATTGACTTTTATGGACGTTTCCAGTCGGAGATTGTCATTGCCCGCGGGGGAGGCGAGCGTTTGCGCTTCACCACTCCCGAGGGGGCCTCAACCCTGTCGGCGGATCCGATCGGGATCCTCCGTGGTGCTCCCAATCCGGAGGTGGCGGACCTGTTTCTGGAGTACGTTCTATCGGAGGACGGGCAGCGTTTGTGGGGATATCGTGTCGGTGCCGAGGGTGGCCCCGTGGAATATGCACTCCGCCGGAGTCCGGTCCTGCGTCCCATTTACGAGGGGAGCAGTCGGTTGAATCTTTCCGAGCCCGAGGTGAATCCCTACGAGAAGGTGCGCGATTTTGTCTATCGGCCGCAATGGACCGGGAGACTTTTTACCCCCCTGCGGTTCCTGATCCGGGTGGCTTTTATCGATCCGCACGATGAATTGGTTGAGGCTCGGAAGGCGATCATTGGAGCATTGGAGAGAGGCGATATCGAGGCGGCTGAAAAGGCTGAAGCCGTTTTCTCCAATTTGGATTCGATCCGTTTCGATGAGGTGGCGGGAAACATTGCCGAGACTTTGCGCACGGGAGATAAGATCGAAGAAGTCCGGCTTTCCCGTGAGTTGGCCGACTCTTTTCGTCGGCAATACCGCCAAGCCAAACGGATAGCCGATGGCCGAACCGACTGAGGCCTCGACGGACGCCGGTTTTCGGGAGAGATCCATCGGCCCTTTGCTGTATTAACCGAGATAATCCTCGTCAGAAGTGTCTCCTGAGGTCTAGAAACCTCGGATGCTATTCTTCGCTTCAGCTTGGGGTATTCTTGGAGTCCTGGCGATTCTGTCTTGCGCTGTGTATCGGTTGCTTCCGCTCGCACTGACGGCCTTCCATGAGCATTCATTCGGAGCTTTGGAATGGATCGTATTGATCGTCTGGATGGCCTTCATGATTTATGCCGAGGGATATAAGGGGTTTCACAAAGCCTTCTCGCCCCGGGTAGTGGCCCGCGCCCGCGCATTGCGCAAACGTCCGCGTCCACTCGCCTGCATCCTCGCTCCTTTCTACTGCTTTGGATTCTTTTACGCGACTCGGAAGCGCAAGATCGTTTCGTGGTCGGTGGCTCTGGGAATCGTCGGGTTGATCGTCGCCGTCCGGTTTCTCAATCAACCTTGGCGGGGAATTATCGATTGTGGGGTGGTTGTCGGCCTCGGTCTGGGGATGCTCTCGATCCTCTATCATACCCTTCGGTGGATTGCCGGTGCGCCTAGCGATCATCCAGCGGATCTTCCGGAGCCTGAGTCCCAGTAGTTCTGGCTCACTTTCTTTGCTCGTAGCGTCGGACACGGGCACAAAAAAAGCGGAGGTTGCCCTCCGCTTTTTTTGTGAAAAAGAGATCAGATGATTTTTTAGAACATGTAGGAAGCGGAGAGCTCGAGGGATTGGTAGTCGTAGCTGTCCACGGGAACGTTCTGGTTGAAAAGGGTGAAGTTTGAGTTCTCCGGAAGAGTGTAGCGGTAGGCGAAGTCGAAGCGAAGGTGCTCGATCGGCTCATAGGAGATGCCAGCGAGGAACTGATAGGTGAAGAGCCACTTGTCGTTCGAGTCCGAAACGGTTCCGCCGGGGCCGGAGATCTTGACCTTTTGATGCAAGTTGGTTGCACCGATTCCACCACCCGCGTAGAGACCCCAGTTGGTTTCCAACGAATCCAAAACGTCGTAGTAGACGTTCAGGGCGTAGGTGTAGTTCTCGGCATTGTTCTTCGTGTAGTAGGTGCCGGTTCCGAGGTTCGATCCGGTTGCGGCGGCCGACTGGGCTCCGGTGGCCTGGCTGGTCACGCTGGAGTCAGGCTCGAAGTATTGGAATTCAAATTCAAAGTGCCAGCCGTTGGTCGGGACTTTGTAGCCGATGTTTGCGATGGCACCGATGCCGTCTTCCGGGTTGCTTTCGCCGCCCGAAATAATTGAGGTGATGGAGCTATCGGACTCCGGGAAAAAATATCCGACGCCTGCGCCGAAGTAAATTTGCCCGAAGGCAGTCGATCCTGTCGCAAGCAGAAGGGGAAGAAGAACGGATTTTTTCATGGTTACGTAGAGGTTCGGAGGTTGGCTGGCGGAGCCATTATTGTCAAACAGGTTTCCCTGCAAGTCGATTGGCGGCAGTTTTGTGAAGATTTCGTTGGATAACTCGGTATGTTTGTCGGAACTGCTTCGTTTGCAGTTGCTTCCGGTCCGTCAATTGCTTTTATCTCAGGTCCAAGATGGAGTTATCTGGTCAGCATTCAATTGAAAATGCCTACCGGATTCTTGTTCTCAATCGGGTATGGCAGCCGGTTAACATCGTGGGTGTTCGACGGGCTGTGGCGTTGCTTTTTCAAGACAATGCTCAAGTCATCAATCCCAATCAGGGGAATTATGAAATGCTTTCTGCCGAAGAATGGGTGGAGCGCTCGATGACTCATCCTCCTCGGGCCGATGAGCCCTCGATCCGCTCGGTTCGATTGGACTTACGGCTGCCGCAAATCTTATTGCTGCGAGAATTTGATCGTGTTCCTGTCCAGGATACGAAATTGAATCGAAGGAACATTTTTGAACGCGATCAATACCGGTGCCAATATTGTGGAGAGATTTTTCCCGAAGCGAAACTCAACTTGGATCATGTCATTCCGCGCGACCGCGGCGGGCGGACCAGTTGGGAAAATTTGGTGACTTCGTGTATCGAGTGCAACAGTCGCAAGGCCAACCGACTTCCCCATCAGGCGGGATTGGTGCTGCGACGTCAGCCTTTGCGACCGAAGCATCGACCGTTTCTATCCGTATTGCACCGCAACGGGTCGAGAGAGGTCTGGAAACCGTTTATCGGAAAAGCCTGATGCATTCGCATATCGTTCCTCCGAGAGGCGAGCGGATGTCTGAAAGATGACGGCTAGCCCTGATCAGATGAATCTACCCGTAGTGGCGGGTGGGTTTCCTCCGGATATTCTCACTTCCCGGGCTCGTGGCCTGAAGAGGATCGCTTCCGAGATTCGGCACCACTTCTCCCTGGCTTCCGATGAAGGAAATGCGGGAGGGTGGGATTTGGATATCTTTCCGCGTCTCCTCTCAGCCCCCGAATGGGAGCAGATTCGGGATGGAGCTGTGCAGAGAATGGAGGCCTTTAGCCGCTTTACGGCGGATGTCTACGGGAAGCAGCGGATCGTTTCTGAAGGAATACTCCCGGCTGACGTGCTGCTCGGAGTCCCCGGTTATTACCGAGAGCTTTTGGGTAAAGGAGGGCCGGAGAATTTCGGGTTTCTCTTTGGGGCGATGGATTTGATTCAGGGAGAAAGTGGAGATTGGTCCGTATTTGAGAACCACTTCTCCTTTCCCCCGGGGATTTCCCACGTCATCCAGAACCGGAGAATGTTGGCTCAGGCCTTTCCGGAAGTCTTCGAAGGACACTCCGTGGCCCCGGTCGCCGGTTTTGGCAGTGAGCTGGTTGAGGCCTTGCGCGGGAAGAAGGCCAGTCGGGATCAGCGGATTGTCCTGTTGACCCGCGGCGATACCCTTCGGCCTCATTTTGACGATTCGTTTCTCGCTCGTCACATGGGGATCGTCTCGGCGAGGCCGGCGGATTTGATTGTCCGCGATGGGCGCGTTTTCCTGAAGACGATTGATGGGTTGGAGCGGGTCGATGTGATCATGCGCAAGGTGGAAACCAATGCCGTTGACCCGATTACGTTCGTGGAAAATCCCGATCGGGGTGTCCCTGGGCTGGTTCATTGCGTCCGCCGAGGAACAGTAAGAGTGGAAAACGTTCTCGGGGCGGAGGTCGCCGACAACCGGGCGTTGCTGCCGTTTAGTGATGCGATCATTCGCTTCTACATGAACGAGGAGCCGATCTTGCCGACCGTTGAAACCTTTCACTGTTTCGACCGGGATCAGTTCGAGTGGGTCTCTTCGCGGCCGGATGAGTTCCTTTTCGATTACGTGGCGACTCCGCGCGTCATGATTTCCGCCGATGATATGGGTGCCTCGAACCCTCAGGCTGTCTCGAGTCCTTTGATGAAGGGCCCACCAGAGTGGACGATCGCCCGCCGAAAAGTGAAGGCGGCACGACTTCCATTGTGGTCGGATGGAGGAACGGCTGAGGCTCCGTTCTTTCTACGAATTTTCGGGATCCTTCGCCCGAGGCCAGTGATTCTCCCCGGCGGATTGTCTTGGCAGTCGGGGAACGCGAATTCGATTGGTTTCATCGGGGGGATGAAGGACACCTGGGTCATTGATGAGAGGCTGGGACGTGCCACTCACCAGAACAATGACCTGGAAGAGGACTTGGCCCCGGCGATTCTCTCGGCACCGAGTCGCGTCGCCGATGGTCTGTATTGGATGGCTCGCTACCTGGAGCGGGCTCGGAATGCGGCTCACCAAGCGGGCCTGTTGGAGAATATCCGTCTCACCGAACTGGGGCCCTCGGATGTGAATTACTATTGGCCTTTGTGGCGTGGAGTCGCGGCCGCTGCGGACTTTTCCCAGATCGCTGATATTGAGGAAACTCCGGCCAATTTCCCCCGGCTATTTCGCGAGTTTGTCGGGAAGGCAGCCGATCCAGCGTCGGTCATTTCGAGTCTCTACGCGGCTCGGAACAATATGGATCGTATCCAGGAGTGGGTGACTCCGGAGATGTCCGATGTCTTTTATCAATTGATCGAAGAAGTTGAGTATGCCCTCCATCGTAAAGGGCGGCTGGCGAACAGACGGAATCTGGATGCTTGCCTCATCGTTTCCCGCGAATATTCACGGTTCCTCGGAACGATGGAGAGAACCCTGTCGCATGATTCTGTCTATCGGTTCTGGGTCTTGGGCTCCTCCATTGAGTGGGCCATTGGGTCGACGCTGTTGCTTGAGTCGATCATCCCGAGTCGAATCTCGATGCAGAAGCGACATTTGGAGGACGACACCGACCTTACTGCGTTGCTTCGGCTTTTGGGGTGCTTGGATGCTTACCGTCGGGAATACCGGTCGAGGGCTTATTTGGACCGAGTGATTCGCTTGGTCTGGCGCAACGAGGATCTTCCCGGCTCGTTTCTCTATAATCTTTTCCGTATTCGCGACTCCTTACGAGCGATCGAGGATGACACGCCTATGCATTCGAATGCACCGCTCCGGCGCAGAGTGAGTCGCATGATCAATCGGGTAGAGAACTTTCCGATTGAGGAAGTTTTCCCCGCGCGGATGGTCCATCTCGATTTTGGCTCTGGGACCGATCAGGTTCATGCCAAAACCTTGAGGAAAGTCAGCTCCGAGTTGGAGTGGCTGCGGAAGAGCCTGCGGTCACTGCACGGGCAGATCGAAGATCGCTACTTCAATCACCAAGTCGGCCGGTAGTCCGGGAGCGTGGGACTCGCGGGGGAATCGCGAGAAGGCTAGCCCGGAGATGAGGGCCTAGCAGACTCCGCGGGTGCTCTGGCGGTAAAAGCTGATGATCTTCGAAAGGATTGGCTCCGAGGCGCTCGGATGTTCCTCCAGCTTGGCGAGAGATTGGCTGCGGTTGAGTCCTTCGCGGTAGAGAATCTTGAACGCTTGATGAACGAGCGAAATCTCTTCGGCGGAATAGCCTGAGCGCTCTAAGCCGATCCGATTGTGGGTGCGGGCTTTGGCCGGGCCTCCTTCGGCGATGAAAAACGGGGCTAAGTCCTGAACCAGTTTGGACGACGCCCCGACCATCGAGTGAGAACCGAGGCGGCAGAACTGGTGAATTCCGGCACCCCACCCAACATTGACATGATCTTCGCAGATCACATGCCCACCGAGGGCTGCATGACTGCTCATGATGAGGTGGTTGCCGATTTGGCAATCGTGGGCGATATGGCTGTAGGCGAGGATCGTATTGTTGTCGCCCAGAACCGTGAACTCCTCGTCCTTAGTGGCGAGGTGAACCGTTGAATATTCCCGGAATACGTTGCTGTTTCCAATCTTCAACCCTGGGTGTCCCCCGGTGAACTTGAGATCATGGGTTTTGCCACCAATCATGGCATAGGGGAAAACCTCATTGTCCCTTCCCATCTCCGTGTATCCCTCGACGGTGGCATGATGATAGACACGGCAGCCGGGGCCGAGTCGAACCTCACCACCGATGTAGGCATAGGCGCCGATCTCAGCGGAATCGGAGATTTGCGCTCCGTCTTCAATGACCGCGGTCGGATGAATCGTAGGCATCGAATCAGTGGGCTTCGCCGGCTTCGACGATCGTGAACATGAGCTCAGCGGAAGAAACGACCTTGTCGCCAACTTTGCACTTACCCGCGGCCACCGCGAGTTTGTTACCTCGCTTCTTGATTAGACGCACATGGATCGCGATCTGGTCACCGGGCTCAACGGCAGTACGGAACTTCACCTTGTCGCAGCTCATGAAAAACGCGATCCGGTTCTCGGCCGTAGTGTGGCGTAGCATGAGAATCCCCGCGGCTTGAGCCATCGCTTCGATCTGAAGCACACCAGGCATCACAGGCCGCCCTGGGAAGTGACCTTGGAAGTAGGGTTCGTTGATCGTGACATTCTTCACCGCGACCAGTTCGTCGTCTGATTTGATCTCGATCACCCGGTCGATCATCACAAAGGGATAGCGGTGCGGGATCGTGTCGAGGATCCGGCGAATATCCAGAGCCTTTTCATTCGCTGTGATCGTGGGCTGGCTCGCCGAACGTTTGGTGGGTTTCTTTCCGGAAGACTCTTCCCTGAGCTTCTCAGCCAAGGCTCGAGTAAGGCCGGCATTGAGAGCGTGACCCGGGCGAACCGCAACGATGTGTGCGTTCAACGAGCAGCCCAGCAGCGAAATGTCGCCCAGGATGTCCAGAATCTTGTGACGAACGAACTCGTCCTTAAACCGGAGGGGTTCCTTCGAGAGAATCTTGTCCCCTTTGATCACAATCGCACTGTCGAGACTCCCTCCTTGGATCTTTCCAAGCTTCAGGAGCTCTTCGATGTCTTCGTAAATAGTAAATGTGCGGGCCGAAGCGATCTGGGCCATGTAGACATCCGGATCGATTTCGAGAGTGAGGTGCTGCGTATGGATCCCGCGGTCATCGGAAGAAGTGCAGGTAATCTTCAGCTTGTCGGAAGGCAGAGCGATGATGGATCGATTTCCCTCGGTGATGGAAATCGGTTCCTTCAAATTAAATACCTTTCTCTCTTTCGTCTGCTCAATCGGCTCCGCTTTCTGGATCAGATTGACGAAATGCTTCGCAGATCCGTCGAGGATCGGAGGCTCACTCGCACCCATTTCGATAATCGCGTTATCGACGGCGCAGCCACTCAGAGCGCTAAGGATGTGCTCGACAGTGTGAACCTTCGCGTGTCCGGAAGAGAGGGTAGTGCTCCTGACCAGTTCGGTGACCAGAGACACATCCGCCTTGAGCTCCGGCTTCCCGTAGAGGTCCGTGCGTCGAAACACGATACCAGTGTCTTCCGGTGCCGGCTTAAGAGTAAGGGTAACTTCTTCCCCGGTATGGAGCGATTTTCCGCTCACCGAGGATTCCCGCAGAATCGTCCTTTGTTTCATTCAGTTTCGGTCTATATTGTGCTTCAAGAAGCAATCAGCCGAATTCGAAGGATGCAAGATTCTCTTCGCATCATAATAAGGGACAGAGTTTAATTACTTGACTCAGATTTTCGAATAGCAGAAGCTCTCCCCCATGAGAAAGGGCAGGGTGGTCTTGAAAGGGGTTGATTCGGTTTTTCACTGCATGAGCCGGACTGTGAATGGTGAGAGGGTCTTCGGTCCGGATCATTTGAAGAAATTTCGGGATGTCCTTGCGAGGGTTGCTGATTTTTCGGGGGTTTCGGTGATTACTTACTGCCTGATGGAGAATCACTTCCATGTTTTGGTGCGGATTCCTGCGGAGGATCGACCTTCGGATAAGGAGTTGGTTCGGCGCTTTCGGGTCCTCTATCCCAAGCCCGGGGCGCATCCGGTTCTCTCGCCGGAGAAGTTGGAAGATATTTTGAGTTCGGGGGGAGATGAGGCTGAACAGTTGCGTGCTGTTTTGATGGCTCGGATGGGGTGTGTTTCCGAATTTATGAAGACTCTGAAGCAGCGCTTTTCGGTGTGGTTCAATAGTGTTCATCGCCGGTACGGGCCTCTGTGGAGTGATCGTTTTAAAAGCGTACTTCTAGAAGGGGATGAGTTTTCTTTGAAAACGGTCGCTGCCTATATTGATTTGAATCCGGTTCGGGCGGGTATCGTTGCCGACCCGAAAGATTATTCATTCAGCGGATATGGCAGAGCCGTTGCGGGAGGGCGCTTTGAGAGAAGAGCCTTGGAGGCCCTGGGGGGATGGGTTGGATACCGTTCTACTCTCTTTGGGAAAGGGGGGATCGAGGAAGAATCTCGGGAGGATGGTCAGGAGAGGGAAGCCGAGGCGGATCCGGCTCCAGTCGGGTTTCGGTCGGCTTCGTTGCTTCAGACGATTCGTCATTTTTCGAATGGGAAGATTCTTGGATCCGAGGGGTTTGTCCGGCGCATTTTGGATGAGTTTGAGGTGATCCACGAGGGGGTGACGCGTCGCCGATGTCCGGTGGATGTGGGGAATCATAGCGGGCTTTTTTCGGGAACACGGGTTCGGCGACCGAAGACTTGTCTCGCAGACAGGGATTCTGTGTAGTCCGTCTGATTTCCTGAATGAGTAGAACTTTACCCGACCCAATTGAGGCTGGAGCGATTCGCACTGCGCTGGCCCCAATGCAGAACGTGACCGATCACGCGTTTCTTCACGTGATCGCGGAGATCGGACCTCCTGACTATTTCTTTACGGAGTATTTTTCGGTACATTCGACGACTTCGCTCGATGGAGAGACGCTCCGCTCGATCACGGAAAATGAGACGGGGCGGCCAATTTATGCTCAGGTTTTGGGGAATGATCCTGCGGCTCTGGCCCAGGCGGCCGCTTCGCTGGAAGATTATCCGGTTGCGGGAGTGGATCTAAATCTGGGATGTCCTGCGCCGAAAATTTATAAGCGCAACGCAGGTGGCGGATTGATGAGGGATTCTGCTTTGGTCGACGAGATCATTGCAGCGATGCGGGAGAAGGTGAAGGGGAGTTTTTCCGTGAAATGCCGTCTGGGGTTTGCGGATGATTCTCCTTTCGACGCCTGTGTGGAATCGGTGGCCCGGCACAATGTCGATTTTTTGACGATCCACGGACGAACGGTGAAGCAGATGTATCGGGGAGAGGTTGACTATCAGAGTATGAAGCGGGCGGTGGAGCGATTGGATTGCCCGGTTTTCGCCAACGGAAATCTGACCTCTGCCGCGGTTGCGGTTCAGGTTTTGCAGGATACAGGGTGCCAAGGGGCGATGATTGGGCGTGGGGCGATCCGGAATCCTTGGATTTTCCGCCAGATTCGGGAAAAGTCGTTAGGAAGAGAGGTTTTTCGCCCCACTTTGCTCGATGTTCGCCAGTATATCGAGCGGCTCAATCAGGCAAAATTCAATCCCAGTGTTGGGGATCGCTATCGGATTGCTCATTTGAAGCGCTATCTGATTTTCATTGGGGAAGGGGTCGATCCCGAGGGGCAATTTCTTTTCGATGTGCGCCGGGTGAAGGATGAGTCGGACCTCTTTCGGGTGTGCGACCAGTATCTAGTCGATGGCGGTAATGGTGCGAAACCTTTTGCGGATGAGCCCTTCCCGGGAGTGACCGCCCGTCCCAATCAGGAATAGCCTGATCGATGGACGGAAAACGAAGTTGAACCTTCGTCCGCCTATCCGCATTTTCCAAGGGCTATGAATGACGCAACCCAGCTACTTTCCGAGAACTCGTCCGACGGCGAGGTGGGGATTGTGCGTCATCATGATTTTCGATCAGACGAAGAGTTTCGATTCGAGTGTGGAGAGACGATTCCTTCGTTTCAGCTTCGCTACGAGACTTATGGCAATCTGAATAAGGATCATAGCAATGCGATTCTGGTTTGCCATGCACTCAGCGGAGATCACCACTGCGCGGGTGTCTATTCGTTGCAGGATCGTAAGCCTGGTTGGTGGAATCAAATGATTGGCCCGGGGAAGCCAATCGACACGAACCGTTTCTTCGTTATTTGCAGTAACTGCATCGGGGGGTGCCAAGGTTCGACAGGGCCGACCAGTATCAATCCTGAGACGGGCTCACCCTATCGGCTTTCCTTTCCGCTTCCGACGATTCGCGATATGGTCGCGGCGCAGGCCCGGCTGATCGATTTCTTGGAGATCGAGCGCCTCGCTTGTGTGATCGGGGGGAGCATGGGGGGGATGCAGACTCTCCAGTGGGCTATCGATTTTCCGGATCGGGTAGAATCCATTTTGGCCTTGGCGACGACTCCCCGGCAGAACGACCAGGCAATCGCCTTTAACGCGGTTGGGCGAACGGCGATCCTTCAGGATCCGGGTTGGCAAAACGGCGAATTTACCTCTGGCGCCGGTCCGGATGTGGGGCTTTCCGTCGCGCGGATGATGGCCCACATCACCTATGTCTCTGATGAAGGGTTGGAGCAGAAGTTCGGGCGGGCCCGTAGATTGTTGAATCCAGAACAGACCCTGGAGGAGATCGAATTCGAGGTGGAGAGCTATTTGCGCTATCAGGGGCAGGTTTTTGTCAGTCGTTTCGATCCGATTACCTATATCTATTTTACGAAGGCTCTCGACCGTTTCGACCTATACGGCAAGTCCGGTTCCCTTGAGGATGCTTTTGCCAACGTAACCGCACGCGCCTTGGTGATCGGTTTTACCTCCGACTGGTTGTTTCCGCCGGAGCAAAACCGTCGTATCGCCACAGCTCTCCTTCGGGCGGGGAAAAACGCGTCTTACGCTGAGGTGGATATGAAGTTTGGCCACGATTCCTTCCTGCTTGATTCTCCCGAGTTGAGCCGGTTCATCCGTAATTTCCTGATCAACCGATGACGGAACGTTTTCCCAAAAGTCCTTTTCTCCGGCGGACGAATAAGCGACGGCAGATCGATTTCGAGATCATGGTCGACTGGATCGAGGAGAAGAGCCGCGTGCTCGATCTGGGATGCGGTCGGGGAATTCTCCTTCGCGAGCTCATGGATCGGAAAGAGGTCTACGGGGTTGGAGTCGATTCGAATCCAGAGAAGATCGCCTCCTGTGTGAAGCGCGGGGTGAACGTTTTTCAGGGCGATGTTTCCAAAGCGATGGACCGCTTTAACCCGAGTTCATTCGACTATGTTGTGCTCACCCGAACACTGGAGCTCATCGAGGAGCCCGGAGAGGTGATCCGCCGGGCTTTGGGGGTTGGTCGTTCGGTGATTGTTGGGGCCGTCAATCGGGGTTACTGGCGCAATCGTATCAGCTTTATGTTACGGGGACGAACGACGCGCAATGCGGTGTACCCGCTGTGGTGGGAGGACTCGCCGTTGTCGAACCACTTGTCAGTCGGCGAACTCTATGGGTTCGCCGAGCGCTCGGGCATTGAGGTCCGGCGAGTCGTCTATCTCCGCGGAGACTGGAAAACGCCCTGCAATTTCCTCCCGAACTGGTTGGCCGGGTACGCTATTTTCGAGTTACGCAACCGCGCGGAGTGAGACGATCCCCCAATTCAGGGGGAAGTCGTCATAACCGCGTAACGTAGGCGAACTCTACTCGCCGACGCCGAAGTACGTTTCCTGAATCGCGGCTCCGACAGTATTCAGTCGCGCCTGGAGGTAGTCCAAATACTCGTGGAGGCCTTGGTCGAAGACATCTTCAACGGAGAGGTAGGTCAGGTCGCTGTAGAGCTTCCCGCATTCTCTTTCGGCATCGTTGGAGAACCGGTCGGCTTCCTTGTGCGAAATGCGGCGGAGGTATTCACCGAGGCGGGCCAAGGAGTATCGGACTGCCCGTGGGAATTTTGCCGAAAAGAGGAGAAACTCCGTAACCAGCGTCGGGTCGACATTGGTGACAAAGTTGCGGTGATAAGCCTCGAAGGCGCTGCACGAGCGGAGGACCGCGGTCCATTGAGCGGTATCCACGACCCCACCTACGTCCCGAATGCTGGGGAGGAGGATGTGGTACTTAATGTCGAGGATGCGGCTCGTCTTGTCCGCACGCTCAATGAATTTGCCCGTCTCCATGAAATAGTAGCCGAGGCCGCGAACGACGGTCGAGGCCACCATTCCCTGAAAGAGTTGGGAAAAGGTCTGGATCTCCCGGTAGAAGCGGTAGGGCCCTTCTTTCCAAATCTCGTCCGAACCAGAGTTGCGGAGATCGAGATAGGTATCATTGATGGCCTCGAAGACCTCGCTCGGGATCTGGTCCCGGATAATGCGGGCATTCTGCCGGGCGGCGATGAGGCAATTGATGATCGAGTTTGGGTTCTCGCGGTCGAAGGTCAGGAAATCCGTCGCTGAGCGCGAGCTGGGCTGGTAGCCAAGAGACTTGAAGAGGTCCCAGTCTCCGGTGCTGCGGATAATGGGCTCCCAGTGCTCGACCAGACGGGAATCATTGAGATCCTTGAAGTCCGTGAGGATGTTCAGGTTGACGTCGAGTAGACGTGCGATGTTATCGGCGCGCTCGATATAGCGACCGATCCAATAGAGTGATTCTGCGACTCTCGAAAGCATGATCAGGATTCTCCGTACAGGACCCACGTATCCTTACTGCCACCACCTTGCGATGAGTTCACGACGAGTGAACCCTTGCGAAGGGCAACGCGGGTAAGCCCTCCGGGTAGGATGGAAATTTTCTTTCCACATAAAATATAGGGACGAAGGTCGACGTGCCGGCCTTGGATGCCCTCGTCGGTAATCGTCGGGTGACGCGACAAGGAAATGGGAGGCTGAGCAATGAAGTTGCGCGGCTTGGCGATGATCAGCTCGCGGAACTCTTCGATCTCTTTTTGGGATGCGTGCGGCCCGATCAACATGCCGTATCCTCCGGCTTCGTTGGTCGATTTTACGACGAGATCCTTCAAATTGTCGAGGATGTAGCTACGCTCCTTCGGGTCGTCGGCAACAAACGTGTCAACGCTCCCGATGATGGGCTCCTCCGACATGTAGAAGCGGATCATATCCGGCACGTATTTGTAGATGAGTTTGTCGTCGGCCACACCGGTTCCGATGGTGTTGGCAAGACTGACGTGCCCCTTCCGGTAGGCGTCCACCAAACCGGCGACTCCGAGCATGGAGTCGGGGCGGAAAACTTCGGGATCGAGGAAGTCGTCGTCGATGCGTCGGTAGATCACGTCAACGCGCTTCAGCCCCTCGGTTGTGCGCATGTAGACAAAGCTGTTTTCGACGACGAGATCGTTCCCCTCGACGATCTCGATCCCCATGCGGCGGGCGAGGAGGCTGTGCTCAAAATAGGCGCTGTTGTACACCCCCGGGGTCAAGAGGACCGCGGTGGGATTGTCGACTCCGTCGGGAGCGATGTATTTCAACGTTGCGAGAAGATCTTCCGTGTATCGTTCGACCGACCGTGTGCCGGTCTGCGGGAAGAAGTGCGGGAACACCTTCTTCATAGCGTCCCGATTTTCAAGAAGGTAGGAAACTCCGGAAGGAGACCGGGCATTGTCCTCGAGAACGAGGTAATTCCCTTCGTGGTCACGAATGAGATCAGTCCCGCAGATGTGGATGTAGATATCTTTCGGCACCGGAACATTCATGAACTCCGGCCTGAAGTGGGCGGCGGACTCAATATATTCGCGGGGAATAATACCTTCTTTGATGATGCGCTGCTCGGTGTAGATGTCCTTGAGGAACATGTTGAGCGCCTGCATCCGTTGGGTGAGTCCTTTTTCGAGAACTTCCCATTCCTGCCCGGGAATGATCCGAGGGAATAGATCGAAAGGAAAAATCCGCTCGGTGCCTTGGTCGTCATTGTAAACGGTGAAGGTCACCCCTTGTCGCAGGAAGGCGCGGTCAACCGCCTTTTGCTTTTGCAACATCTCATCTGGGGGGAGATCTTTAAGGCGTTCACAAATCGCCTGGTAGTGCGGGCGAACGTTGCCGTCTGCATCGAACATTTCGTCAAAGAAATCTCCGACTTCGTATGTTGAGAAGTCCATGGTTAATAAAAGCAATTAGCATGCCCTGCGCTCGGTTCCAAACGAAATCTTAGGGCGCATTCGATTTTCGGAGCGAGGGGTGGGGTTGACCCGACTCTTGATTCCGGCTTTTCTTCTCATATGACTACCCGAACCGAAGAGGGCAGTGGGATGAATCTCGAAGATTACCCACTTATCGAAGAGTATGGAATCATTGGAGACCTTTCGACGGTAGCCCTAGTGGGGCCTGGGGCCCGAATCGATTTCCTATGTTTGCCCGAATTTGATTCCCCTTCCGTGTTCGCAGCCCATGTTGACCGGGAAAAAGGGGGATGCTTCTCGATTACTCCAAAGTTCTCCGAGGTGACGGAGAAGAAAATATATTTTCCCGAAACGAATATTTTGCTGTCACGGTTTCTTTCGAAGGAAGGCATCGCCGAAGTCACGGATCTCATGGTGGTCCACGAAAAAGAGTCCAATCAGGCCCTCGTGCGCCGAGCAAAAGCGGTTCATGGAGCGGTGGAGTTTGAGATGCGCTGTTCTCCCCGATTCGACTATGCGCGCATTGAGCACCGAGTCGAAACGCTGCGGGATGGATGCTCTTTTCACACCGATGACCTTTCTCTTCGCTTTCGTTCCGATGTTCCGGTTGAGATCGATGGGCAGGACGTCGTTGCGCGCTTTAAGCTAGAGGCAGGAGAGACGGCGACCTTTGTCCTCGAATCAGCAGAGTGTGAAGAGCGGCCGGAGACGGTTACTGTTTTTTGCTCCCGCGCCTTTAAGGAAACCGCAACCTTCTGGCGGAAATGGTTGTCCCGTTGCAGTTACAAAGGGCGTTGGCGGGAAACGGTTCAGCGATCGGCTCTCGCGTTGAAGCTGTTGACCTCGCGTCGTCACGGTTCCGTCGTGGCTGCGCCGTCGTTTGGATTTCCGAATTTTCCGGGAGGAGAGCGTAATTGGGACTATCGCTATACCTGGCTTCGCGATGCCGCCTTTACCACCTATGCTTTTATGCGGCTCGGATTCACTGAGGAAGCGGCCGGGTTTATGGGTTGGTTGGAGAAACGGGTGGAATCTCTTGAGGAGGGAAGTCATCTGAACGTCATGTATCGCATCGATGGTTCGCCAGTGGAGGGGGAGTTTGCACTCGACCACTTGGAGGGATACCGAAAATCGAAGCCAATCCGGATCGGTTCCACCAACAATGATCAGTTTCAGCTGGATATTTATGGGGAGCTGATGGATTCGCTCTATCTTTTTGATAAATTTGGTTCTCCGGTCTCCTATCAGTTGTGGAATCAAATCTGCAAATTGGTTGATTTTGTCGCAGATCACTGGCGGGAGCCGGATATGGGGATCTGGGAGATCCGAGATGGAAAGCGCGAATTTCTCTATTCACGGGTGATGAGTTGGGTGGCGTTGGACCGTGGCGTCCGCTTGGCGCTGAAACGATCCCGCCCGGCTCCTCTGGAGCGTTGGATTAAGGAGCGAGATGCGGCCTATAATAGTGTCTTTGAAGAGTTTTGGTCGGAAGAAAAGCAGTCGTTTGTCCAGTTCAAGGGGACGGATGCTCTCGACGCCAGCGCCCTGATCATGCCGCTGGTGCGGTTCATCAGTCCCACAGATCCGAAATGGCTCTCGACTCTCGAAGCCATCCGGCGCGAGTTGACCGAGGATTCGCTCGTTTATCGATATCGGGTGAACGAGGCCTTTGATGAGCATCTGGAGGGGGAGGATGGGACCTTTTCGATCTGCTCTTTCTGGTACATTGAATGCCTCTCCAGAGGGGGAAATACCCTCCAAGCCCGTCATTACTTCGAGAAAATGCTCAGTTATTCGAGCCCACTGGGGCTTTTCTCTGAGCAAATCGGGTCCGAGGGGCAGTCTCTCGGGAATATGCCGCAAGCATTTACCCATCTTTCTTTGATCAGCGCCGCCTTTGAGCTGGATCGCCGACTCGGCGAAGGTTCGGGCGATGACGTCGGATTCACTGGCGCGGCTCCGCAGCGGTAGAGACTCAAGAATCGGGATTTGGATACTGGTCGGGGGAGTTGTCTCTCCTCAGGAATTTTGCTAGGTTCGTTTCCATGAAGAACGATGTCCTTGCAGTCGAAGTAAAGGGGGTAATGCCCACCGCAAACGGGTGTGCGGTGTTCCTAGGCAACGAAGAGAAAGTCTTTGTCATCTATGTGGATCAAGGGATTGGGAATACCATCTCCATGACGATCAACAACGTGAAGAAGGAACGGCCCATGACGCACGACCTAATCGGCAACATTTTCCAAGGCTTCGGCATCCAATTGGAGCGCATCGTCATCAATGATGTCGACGAGGGCACCTTTTATGCCCGGATGATCTTACGAATGGAGAACGAGGTGGACACCAAATTAGTTGAGATCGACTCCAGACCGAGCGATTCTCTCGTTTTGGCTCTGCAACAGCAGAAACCGATTTTCGTCGACCGGGAGGTTATGGATAAGGTCGATGATATGACCGAGATTTTGGAACGGATCGTTAATCAGGAAGGAGACGAGGAGTAGTTTATGCGCAAATTTCTTCTTTGGCTCACGGCCCTATTCGTTCTTTTGCTCGTTCTCGTTGGGGTCCTCCTCATCCCAGCGGCTCAAAAGTCTTTGTTCCTGGCATTTGCCTCCAATGAGGAGCGAACGGTTTCAGTTGACTACATTCATCTAGGGCCTGGGGGCTTGAAACTCGAAAATCTCGAGTTTGCAGGAAGTGGCATCCTAGCTCGCGTTCCGATGGCCGAAGCGAAGTTTTCTTGGGGTGCTCTCCTCGATAAGCGTCTCAAGATCCAATATTTGCGCGTAGAAGATCTCTTCGTGAAGATGGAAGAGTCGGAGAAAAAGCAAAAGTCGACCGATGAGTCTAAGGATGAGGGATTTGAGGTTCCTCGGGATTTTGAGGGGATTTTGGGGCAATCGTCCCCCATTGAGATTCAGGAACTTTCGGTGACGGGTAAAGTATCGACCCCGACGAATGATGAGATGGCGTTTTCGATCTCGGGTGCGGATATCGTTCCGGGTAAGCGAGGATTACTGCAGCTGTCGTTACAACCCAGTGAAGGGGCCCTCGAGACGCTGCCTCAGGTTGAGATTTCCATTCCAGTTCAGATTGCTCAAGCGGGTGAGTTGGAGAGCATCATGCTGAGCGGCGAGATCGTTTCCCGAGTCAAAGAGGCTCCGGGAGTTCTGGACCTCAGCGGTTCGGTAAAACCGACGGAGACTGGGGAGGCATACCGGATTGAAATCACCTCCGAAAAATTGCTGAGCGGAGGAGAAATTTCTCTGGTAGGGAACTGGGCGAAGGAAGCGAATCAGCTCGGTCTCGAATTGACGGCGAAGGGGGATAATCTGGATTTTCTTCAATCTTTCGTTTCCCAGCCTTTGCCGGCTGTCTCTTTTCGCGTCAAAGGAATGACTGAACTGAGCCCGGGTGAAGGGTTCCGGAGTGCAGATTTACGTTTCTTAGTAGATGCTGATAAGGATGTTCTTCCCCAGTTTGGTGAGCCGATTCGAGCGGAAGGAGTCGTGAAGGTCTCCGCTGGAGAGGATAGTTTCACTTTTGAAGAATTTGATGTATCGGTAGCGCCCCCACAGGATGCGCAGCCGTGGGTGGCACTTCATTTGTTGGAGCCTCAAGTGTTTCGGACGACAGATCCCCTGGAGATTCCCCAGAATCGATTTGCATCGGTTGATATTTTTATCCCGAATCAGTTTCTTAACTCGCTGACGGAGGAGTGGAATTTCTCCGACTTTAAAGCGAAAAGTTCTTTTGTCGGGAGTGAAGACGGGGTTGTTCTCGAGTCTGCCGAACCTTGGGAGGTTTCAGTTCGGCGGGCAGGTGAAATGAGTCAGCCCGTTCAACTGAGCATCTTGCCTCACTTGACGTATCAAGACGATGGGCTCAACGCATCCGCGGAGATTCAATTTGAGGGCGAAGGGAAGACGCTGGAAGCCAAGGTCTCTGCGGATGCCGGGATTGCCAGCCTGCCTGCGGCTTCTTTCAAAGCCTCGCTGAAAGGATACTTCGGCGCCGTTGCCACCTTAGCGCCCAATCCCGAGGACATTCCGAAGGGTCTTGTCTCATCAGAGTGGACGGGATCGTTCGGAGAGAATTTGGAAGTCTCGGGAGCTTTCTCGGTAACAGAATTGGTTTCCGGTTCGATGGGGCCAGCGGACGTGAACCTGAAGGTTCGCGAATTCAGCCTCTCTCAACAGGATCCGATGACGGTGAAAGGGATTTTGGATTTGGATTGGGCTTCCCAAGGCCGGGCGAGTTCGGTCTCCGGCCTTAGTCTGAACGTTGTTCAGCAGGAGAATGACCGTTGGGCTTTGACGGTGGACCAAGGAATGGTTGTCGCCGATCCCCGAGCCTTCAATACGACGGAAGCCCCGTCCTCGTCCACAACCGGAGCTTCTCATTCTCCCGCTGATTCGGGGTTGCCTGATGTTGCCTTATTGGAGGGGGCGATGGATCTGCCTAGCATGCCCATTGATTTGCTCGGTATAAACCTGAAAGGCCGTATATTGATGCCTGAGGGAGATCGCGATTTTGAGATCTCTCTGGCTGATTGGGTTCCAGCTCAGGAGGGTTCCTTCGCGTTGGATCTCAACTCGGCTGGAAAGCAGGGCGTCAATGCCGTCCATGGTAAAGTTGCAGGGCAGGTCCGATTTGACGAAGCGGGATTCCCGAACCGGGTGAAAGCTTCCGCATGGTTGAAGGACGTGCCAGTCGGTGAGGAGACGATGCCGCTATACGGTGAACTCACCTTCTCACCGGACTCTCCCGTCGACCCGATTGTTTTCTTGCTGAGAACTTCTGAGGACGGTGTGCCGATCCTGCAGGCGAAGGCGACCATTGCCGAAGATCGAGCGACGGCCACCGCGGAAGCGGATTTTGCCAATTGGTTGAAGTCTCCTCTCCGGAAGCTAATCCCTAATGTTGCGACCGGACATTTGAAGGCGGATGCCGCTTTGTCGAGCGAAGGAGTTTCGAGTCGAGTGGTAGTTGATGCGCTGACGCCCTTGGATGGATTTGAAAGTTATGATTTGAATCTCAATGGTATGCTTTCGTCCCTTACGCCTTTGTCGGCGAAAGGAGGGTTGGTCCTGAATGATGCGAAGGACAAAAAGAGCGACCTGAATGTAGTTGCTGACGGTGACTTGGAGAAGTCGCTGAAGTTGAATCTCGAAGGGAATCGTTTGGATCTTGAGGCATTGGAAGGTTTCGCTCGGGTTTGGAGCGGTGCAGGCGGTTCAGACGAAATTTCTGAAAAGACAGAGCCCGGCCAGACCTCCGGCCCGGAGGGCAATGCCACATGGCCGCTGGAATCGATGCCTTTCGAGGTCGATGGTTCCTTTTCGATCGGGCAGGTCGTCCCGAAAGATATGCCGTCGATTAAAGCCTTGGACGGTCGGTTCTTCGCGAATACGGAAAAGGCGACCGTCCGGGTTTCCGCGGACTGGCTCGAAAATTCCTCGATGAGTATGGAGGGCAGGCTTGCACGCAATGGAGAAAAGGTTGAAGCGAATGTCGATGCGAAGGTGAATAATCTTCCTACTGGGGAGTTGCTGCAGCAAATGAATCCACGGGAGACTCCGGCCATCGAAGGTTTGGCGACCGTAGGAGCTTCCTTTCAGGGGAGTGCAGGTTCATTGGAAGATCTTCCCAATTGGATGGTCGGAACCTTGCAGGTCGGTGTAAAGGACGGGGTCATCCGATCACTGAAGCCAGAGGCACGTGTGACCAAGTTTGTGAATGCAGGGTCTATCGCGGGTGCTCTGCTCGGATCTTCGTTGAAACGCCCTGGGGTATCTGCGCTCGGGGAAATAACAAATCTCTTTAAAGAAATTCCCTTTTCCAAGCTGAGCGCAACTCTGGAGCGAACGGACGAGCGGGAGACTGTGGTCGATTCGATTCTTATGTTGGGGGCCTATTTCTCCATGCAGGGCTCCGGGAAAGTCGAATCGGGAGATCTGGATCAGATCCCAGTGACCCCGATGCAATTGCGCCTGAATTTGGGAAGCAAGCCCCCACTAACCGAACCTTTGGGGGTTCTCGCTTTACTGGGACCGAATACGGACGCCAATGGTTATCGGGAATGGAAACAGCCTATTGAGATGACTGGGACACTGGCTAAGCCCGACGTCGGTGAACTCTGGGGTATGCTGATTGGCGCGGTGGAAAGAGCGGCAACCATGAGCGAAAAAGATTTGGCGAAGGAACGACAAGCGCAAGGCCTAGAGCCCGCGGAAAAGAAGAAAAAGCCTTCCACGGAAGAGCAGATCGAGCAGGGTGTGAACAGCATTCTCCAGATGCTCGGGCGATAGGGTGATATTCGAATCGCGGAGAGAGCTGGAAAAACGGCAGTTCTTCCGGTAGGGTAGTCTTATGGAAAAACCGATCTTAGTTACCGGAGTAAGTTCAGGGCTCGGACGCGGACTAGCCGAAGTGTATCTGGAGAAGGGCTACAAAGTATATGGTTGCAGCCGCAGGGCGCCGGAAGAGTTGATCGAAAGAGGTTTGATTCACGAGTCGGTTGATCTTGGGAGCCCCGAGCAAGGGGCGGAGAAGTTTCGCAAATTGATCCGGGGTGTGGAGGCTTGGGAACTCGTTTATTTGAACGCAGGAAAGCTTGGAGAGATTCGGGATATGAAAGATGCTCCACTGGACGATTTGCGAGAAACGATGGAGATCAATGTGTGGGCGAATAAATGGATCCTGGATCTGCTTTTCGAGGAGGCCTCCGAAGTGAAACAGGTGATTGGAATTTCCTCGGGTGCCTCGAAGTCCGGAAGCCGCGGATGGAATGGGTACAGTCTTTCCAAGGCGGCTTTGAATATGCTGATGAAGCTATACGCTGGAGAGCGCCCGGATACTCATTTTACAGCCTTGGCCCCGGGCCTTGTTGATTCAGGGATGCAGGACTACTTGACGAATCTTCCTGCCGATGATCGATTTCAGCCGTTGGAGATTCTTAAGGCAGCGAAGGGCACCGAAAAGATGCCCGACGGGAAGACTTGTGCGGGAATGATCGTGGATCTACTGCCAAAGATTCGAGCAGGAGAGAGCGGGGAATTCGCGGATATCCGAAAGCTCTAAAAGAGGGCGAGCCGAAGTTTTCGGGGGAAGGGGACGTAGTGGCGTCTCCGGATGTCGTAGTCAGCCTTCTCGATTTCGTTGAGGATCCCACTGTAGACTCGGCCCATGATGCGAGCGGTCCGGGCGCAGGTTCGGTTTCGTAAGTAGGGGAGACCGGTCTCTGCAGATTGGTACCATTCGCGCGCCATCTGGATGAGATGGTCCAAGTAAGTTTTCCACTTTTCGTCAGGGCCGTTTTTCAGCAATTCCTCAACGCTCAAACCTCGTTTCGCGAGTTCCTCGGCGGGGAGGTAGATACGATCTTTTTCGTAGTCTTCGCGAATGTCGCGGAGGATGTTCGTCAGCTGCATGGCGAGGCCCATCTCTACGGCACGGGGGTAGGCATCGGCCGAACTAACCCCGAAGATGCGGCACATCATCAGTCCGACGACGGAGGCGACCAAATAGCAGTATTCCTCCAGTTCCTGTTGGGTCTGGATCCGAACCTGCTCCCGGTCCCGGCAGCAGCCCTCAACTAGGTCGTCCAGGAGTTGGATTGGGATGGCTCGCTCGCTGCACGTCCAAGAGAAGGCAGCTGCGAATCGTTGCGAGTGGTTCCCTTTCAGTAGTTGCTGGTTCTCGGAGAGGAGAACCGATTGAGACGGTGGAGGGGTGTCGGGTTTATGCTCGTCGATTCGGTCATCAATGTAGCGACAGTAGGCATACACCGAATAGGATTCCTTTCGTTTCTGAGAGCGTAGGAAGTGGGAGGCGAAGTAGAAGCTCTTCGCGTGATGGCGTGTGATCTCTGCCGAGCAGTCAAAGGAGTGGTTCAGTGAGGAGGGTGGACTCGCCGCCGCTTCCAGGGAATCGACCGGGAGAGGAGGGATCCGTTGGAAAAGGTGTCGGGGGATCGGCACGAGGGTTACTCGGTTGCGATTGCCTTGCCCTGCAGTTCGCCCTCAGCAAATTCCGCCTTCTGGGTGCTGTGGTTGAATCGCATGGAGACCAAGCGGGATACTCCCTTTTCCTGCATGGTAACCCCGAAGACCGAGTTCGAGGCAGCGATCGTTCGCTTGTTGTGGGTGATGATCAGGAATTGGGAGAATTCGGTGAAGCTTTTGAGCATCTCCGTGAAGCGGCCGATGTTGGCGTCGTCGAGGGGAGCGTCGAGTTCGTCGAGGACGCAGAATGGGCTCGGCTTCACCATGTAGATCGCGAAGAGAAGAGCAACTGCGGCCATGGTTCTTTGGCCTCCGCTGAGGAGACTGAGGGTAGCCGTGCGAACACCGGGAGGCCGGGCTTTGATCTCGATGCCGGAGTCCAGAATGTCTTCCGCTTCGATCAACTCGAGATCGGCAGTGCCACCATTGGTGAGATGGTCGTAGGTGTATTTGAAGTTTTCGCGGATCTTGTCGAAGGTCTTCTGGAAGAGAGTCTGCGACGTTTCGTTGATCTCGTCGATGGCGCGGAGGAGTTCTTCCTTGGAGTTCCAGAGATCCTGGCTCTGAGCCTTGAGGAATTCGTAGCGTTCTTTGAGGTCTTTGTATTCCTCGATGGCGACGAGATTTACGGCACCCATGGATGAGATTTTGTCGCGAAGTTTTTTCGACTCATCTTCCACCGCGGTCCAATCCGTGTTCTGGTATTGGCTGAGATCTTCTTCGGAAGGCGAGCCTCGGCGGTCGACCGGGTCCAGGTCGAGGTCTTCACCGTCTTCCATATCGTCGAGGGAAATTCGTGATTTGAAATCGCGATCAGCATCCCAGAGCGAACGGCGCCAGTCGATCTTGCGAACGTCGACAGCGTTTTCGCCGGAGGACTTTTCCAGAATGAACTCCACACGGGAGCGTTGTCGGGTCAGCTCAACTTCTTTGCGGTTTAGCGTCTGATCCAGTTCTTGCAGGGCCTTGCGGCTGTCGGAAACGGATTCCTCCTTCTTGCTTAAAAATTCTTCGAGCTCCCGGAGTTCCCCGCGCTTGGCTTCGAGCTTTTCCTTCAGTTCTTTGAGGTTGGTGAGAGCATCCTCGTGGGTTGCCTTCTGCAGCTCGATTTCTTCCGCGGCATCCGCGATCTGAGTGTCCAGTTGATCGATTTCTGCGGAACGGGATCTGCAGATGGAGTCGATCTCCTGCGTGCGTCGTTGGATTTCTGAAATGCCCTTTTCCACCATTTCCAAGGCCTGCTTTCGGCTGGCATGGTCGAGGCGTGTATTGGTCCAATCCTCCCGGCGCTGGTCGCGGTCGGCGCGAAGTTTTTCGATCTCCGTCTCCATCTCGCCGATCTGGTTGCGGTTCCCATCCAGATTTTGCTCGGCATCGGCGAGGTTCTTGCGGGCGTCGGCGAGCTCCTGTTCGCTCTTGGCGCGGGATTCTTCGAGGGCAGCGAGTTTTTGCTCGGCCTCTTGAAGGTTGCGGGCGTTTTTCTCGCGATTGTTATGAAGTGCCTTCGCCTCGGCTTCGAGGGTGGCTCGTTCACGGTGAATCTCGTTGCGGCGTTCGCGACTCTGTTCGAGTTCGGCTTCCAGGTTTTCGATGGATTCCTGGTCGGCTTGGATTTTCTCGCGTTTGCCGTCGAGCTCCTTTTCGAGGGCGGAAATTTCTTTGTCGATCCGGCGAATCTCCGCTTCACGTCCGAGAAGACTCTTACTGCCCTCAAGGGTCTTCCCTGCTACGAGGAGCCCGTTGGCGCTGAAGACCGTGCCCTCTTGGGTCACGACTCGGTCAAAACGGGATGACGGGTTCTCCGATTTCCACTGGAGGAAAGCTTCTTCGGATTCAGCAAAATAGCATCCGTCTAACAGCGCATTTAGGAGAGGCGCGAAAGCCTCTTCCTTCGGCTTGATGATGGAGAGTGCGGCGGTCAGGCCTTTGACGGAGGATTCGGCGGTGTTCTTGCCTGGGGTTGAGAGGAGTGCGGTGCGCGGGATGCCCTTGCTCCTCAGGGTTTGCAGTAGCTGCGGGAGTTCGTCCGCATCATTCCAAACGATCGCGTCCACTGCATTGCCGAGAAGGGCTTCAGCAGCGGCCGTGTGTTCGGAGTCCACTTCAATCAGAGCGGAGACGAGTTTCATGCGGTCGCCAGTGAAAGGCTCGCCCAGTTTTCCTTTCAGGATCGACTTCGCTCCTTCTCCGAAACCTTCCATGCGGTCCTGCAAATCCTGGAGGACCTGCTTGCGAGCGGCAGTGCGGGCCAACTGGCGGTCAATCTCCTGGATGTTTGTTTGGGCGGTGCGGAATTCTTCGCGGATCCGGGCCAGGTCGGCCTTTTTTGATTCGAGAATCTGGTCGGCTTCTTCCGCATCTTTGCGGCGTTGCTCGAGGGTTTGAACGGTTTGGCGTTCGCGTTCGGCGATGCGTTCGGCTTCTTCTTTGGCGGAGTGAACCGTTTCGCCGTGCGAGGCGTGGCGGACTTCGAAAGATTTCAGGTCAACCTCGAGGGTGGTGCAGCGCGAGCGGAGGCGGGTGATCGAGTTCTCGACTTGAACGACAGCTTCGCGCTCTTGGCGGAAGGCCGACTCCTTTTCCGAAAGGGCTCGGGCGACAGCTTCAAATTGTTTCTGTTTCTCAGCGGTTTCAGAGTCTGCGTCTCCGAGGAGGTTCAGCTTCTCTTGGCGGGATTGGCTTTCTTCCGCTCCGCGTTCTTCCAGTTCTTTTTTTTGTTCGGTCAGCCGCTGGATCTCAGCTCGCAGGCGCTGAATCCGTTGGCGGTGGTCGCCTTGACGAGTTTCCAGCATCTGAGCCTGACTCTCGGCGCTTTCGGCGGCCGAGCGGAATTTGAAAAGGGTTTCCTGAAGGTTTTCGATCTCCTGATAGGTCTCGGAGCGGCGGGCGCGTTCCGAGGAGAGACTTTCTTCAAGCTCTTCGATTTTCTTGCGGTGGCCGTTGGCCTCGGTGCGGATCCGTTCGGATTCGGCTTCGATTTCCGCAATAGAGGCGTCGAGTTCGCGAATCTGAAAGGCATAGAGGGCGACCTCAAGGTGGCTCTGGCGGTGGGTCAACCGTTTGTAGCGAACGGCCTTTGAAGCCTGGCGCTTGAGGGACCCGATTTGTCGACTGACCTCGTCGATAACATCCGAAACCCGGGAAAGGTTACTGTCGACCAAGGCGAGTTTGTTGAGGGTCTCGCGCCGTTGGCTCTTGTAGCGGGTGATCCCCGCTGCTTCTTCAAAAATGGTACGCCGTTCCGCTGGGTTGGTCGAAAGAATCTGGTCAACTTGTCCTTGAACCAAAAAGGAGTAGGCCACCTGGCCCACACCGGTATCCATGAAGAGCCGCTGAATGTCCTTGAGGCGGGACACCTTCCCATTGATCCGGTATTGGCTGGAACCATCACGGGTGACTCGACGGGAAACCTCGACCTCATGAAAACTGGCACCGAGGTCCGCTTCGCAGTCGGAAAAAGTCAGGCTGACTTCACAGTAGGGGAGCGCTTTGCGCCGCTCGGATCCCCCAAAGATGATGTCCTGCATAGACCCGCCGCGGAGTGATTTGGCACTCTGCTCTCCGAGAACCCAGCGAATGGAATCGGAAATATTACTTTTCCCGCATCCGTTGGGCCCCACAATGGCAGTCACCCCCGGCTGGAGTTCCAGTCGGGTAATATCGGCAAAACTTTTAAAGCCGTTGAGAGTGACTTCACGGAGATACATTCTGAGAAAGAGTGTAGGAAAAGGCGCTGGAGGCCGTATCGGCAATCAAATTTTAGAACACAGCAACAGGGACAAGCTTTCGGACGGCGGCAGATAGGAGGAGGATTTTAGCGAAATAGCTTCGTTCTTAGCCCAGTTCCGACGGCCAAGCCGCCCCAGTCGGTCCCACTCATCGCATGCGCCCGTTTGGGACGCTTCCCCGCATCTCCCTGCACCTGCTCCTCCACAAATGAGGGCGATCCCAGCACCATCCCGTCGGTAAAATAACGCACCCGGCACCGCAAAACCACAGACAGGGGCAATTTTCCCTTCTCCTCTTCCAACACCCGCACCGCTTCTTCCCGAGAGATCGACTTCTTCTCATCCTTCTCCCCGGCCCCGGCACCATACAAAGTCTGGCGATACCCAGCCAGATCCTTGTCCACAACCGAAAGACCAGCCCGAGCCATCCGCCCCCCTCCAATCGCCTCGGCATACCCACAAAATCGATAATCCTTAGGATCTTCAACCAACCCCGCCCGCACCGCATTCAAGTCAATATAGGCAGCCACCGTCCGCAGCGCCCAACGATCCCCTTCCACCAGAACACTCTTAAACCGCTCACACCAAAGCGGTCCAAAACGATCCCGCGA